>CANHVD010000667.1 GCA_947463775.1 Planctomycetaceae bacterium
ATCCTTGTCGGCTTGTGGCTGGTGTTCGGCTCATTGACATATCGCCCGATGTGTACGGCCCGAGTTGTTGCCGAGAACATGGTTCAGATGACCGCGCCGGGAAATGCAAAACTGCTGAAGGCCCATGTTCAGCCTGGTCAGGAAGTGCAGGCCGGGCAGTTATTGGCGGAATTTGATTCAACCGAGACGACTCTGGAATTGCAAACATTGGAGCGAGAAATCGCATCGGCAGAAGTCGAAGTTCGTCGCAGCATCACGGCACGCGATACCAGTTCTGCCGCGCTTCACAAAGCACGTGTAGGAGTTCTCATGACTCAAGCCGCCGGGCTTCAGGAACGGCTCGAACGTGCTCGTTTGGTGGCTCCGGAGAATGGGACGATTGTTCGAGCAGATCTCGAAAAACGCATCGGGCAGATGTTCGTTCCTGGCGAGATGGTTCTGGAGTTTGCTCCCGTAGGCGGCTGGAACCTCGAAATTCAGGTGTCTGATGACATCGGGACGCTCGTGCAGGCTAACCAAATTGGAACGTTCGCTGCGGCTTCGTATTCATCGCACTCGATGCCATTTGAGATTCAATACATTGGCGGAACGGCGCAGGTTGTTGATGGCAACAATGTCTTCATCGCCCAGGCGCCTCTGGCAGAACGTCCGGAATGGATGAAGTCCGGGATGGAAGGCACGGCCAGAATCTCAACCGTTGAGAAGCCGGTTTGGTGGGTTCTGGCTCATCGCGTCATCGACTGGTGTCGTTTGAGCTTTTGGATTTAACGTGGATCACTGATGACCGTGGCTGCTGTAACCTGTCCAACGCGGAGTCCTGCGGACGCGATGAAGGATTTGACCTTCGTCCTGCGTTCGGATCTCCACGTCAGTCGCCAGGTTCATCAGGGGCAGCCGGTTTATGTCGTGCATGATCCCGTGTCGTTTAAGACTCACCGGTTACCGCTTTCCAACTATCAATTGTTCGTTCGCCTTGATCCGTCAAAGAAGCTGGACGAGAACTTTGATTCGCTGGTTCGTCAGAATCATCTGAAACGCTCCGATCGAGACTCGTTTTTTCAGTTGATCATGCAGTTGCAGCAGCTCAACCTGCTTGTTCTTCCGGTGGCCAACGGCAGCCGACTCCATGAGCAGTTTTTGAAGCAGACCAAAACGCGTCGTCGCAGCAAGCTGCTGGGCGCGTTGTTCATGACGATTCCGTTAGCCCGGCCGGACGAATTCTTGACGAGAACCGCGTTTCGAATACGCTGGATGTTTTCTCAGGGCTTTCTCGCGGCCTGGGCCATCGCAGGTCTTTGTGCGCTGTGGCTGATCGTCAGTCGCTTTGAAGAGTTTACTCAGCCATTCAACGGGCTTTTGGCCACCGAGAATCTGCCATTCCTTTGGGCCGCGTTTGTCGTGCTCAAAGTCTGGCACGAATTGGGGCACGCCTATGCCTGTAAAATTTATGGCGGCGCAGTGCCGGAGATGGGCATGATCCTGATTGCAGGAACACCAGCCGCATACGTCGACGCGACGTCTGCGTGGTCATTCCCGGAACGCTGGAAGCGACTGGTCGTGATGGCGGGTGGCATGTACTTTGAATCGATCGTCGCTATCCCTGCCGTGTTTGTGTGGGCGTTCGCGACAAGTCCGCTGATGACATCCTGTGCGTGGCAACTGGTTATGATGGCCAGCCTGATCACGCTGTTGTTTAATGCCAATCCGCTGATGAAGTATGATGGTTACTTCATCGCATCTGAACTGGTCGGGATTCAGAACCTGCGAGGTCGTGCGGATCAGTACCTGAAGGCGTGGATGAAGCGAATATTTCTCGGGCTGAAATCGGGACAGTCTGCGGCGTCAGCAACCCGCCGCGCCGAGGCCGACGGCGAGACGTCCGTTCGCGGAATCGGAGCAGGAGCAAGTTCCGGATCGACTCTGATCCTTGCTGGATATGGAATCGCCGCAGCCATTTATCGCACACTGTTGATCTTTGGTATCGCGGCCATGATCGCGACTCGCTTTCCCATGATCGGCCTTGCGCTCGCGGCGTTTCATCTTGTCTCGACGCTCGGTTCATCGGGATTATCGTTGGGAAGATATTTGCTGACGAGTCCGGAGACGGCGAGGGTGCGGGGGCGAGCAAGGCTGGTTGCTGTGCTCGCATTGGTCATCGTTCCTTTACTTTCGTTTGTGATTCCGGTGCCTTTTGGAGTTGTCGCACAGGGAGTTGTCGCGGCCGAATCCGAATACTTCCTGAACGCCGAAACTCCAGGCACGCTGCTGCAGAGCCTTGTGAATCCTGGCGATACGGTGAACTCCGGAGCGTTGTTGGCTCAACTTAAGAATCCGGAAGTCACAGAGCAGGCTCAGCTTAGCCGAGCGGAATTGCAGGAAGCTCTGTTGCAATGGGAAGTGAGTCGTTCAACGGACATCACTAAGTCCACTGAATTGGAAGCTCGCATCACGGAACTTAAACATCGGCTGCTGGAAAGTCAGCGTCAGGTTTCCGCGTTGAGCATTACTGCTCCGTCCGGAGGTCGAGTAGCCCGAGTTTTACCGTCTTCTCAAAAGGGACGTTATATCAACATCGGTGATCAGGCGGCTGTGGTTGTCGATGGGCGAACACTGCTGCGGACATGGCTTAACGAAGATGAATTAGGCAGTATTCAGCGTGAGCCCGGAACCGAGATTCACTTTCGAATTCCCGGCCGGTCGGAAACAACTTTTGTTGGCCGTCTGGTGAGTATTGAACCGGCAGCAGAATCGACGGCCCTGAATGATGCGATGACGTTCTCGGGAGGAGGCACGATTTTGCTTGATCCAAAGACCGGACTGCCGCTCGAGCCACTTTTTCAGGTTGATATTTCTCCCTCAAACGAAACCGTTCTGCAGTTGGCAGATCACGGCATGCGTTTGAGCCTTCAAATTCCTCGACGTTACGAATCATTCGCTGCCTGGGGGTTGCGGCGAGTGATGCGTTTCGTTCAGAAAACTCTGCTTGCCAGATAACCGCGGCTGTCGCACTTCCATGCGTGGGCTGCCAAAAAGATTACGGCCAATCTCATGAACCGCATCCTGATCATTCTGGGCGTCGTCTCCGTTGGAGCATTCATCTCGTCCGCGTCATGGAATTCTTCCGCAACGCGAACGCCGGGCCAACGAGTTCCGGTGAAAACTTTAGAAACACCAACGGCCACGGCCGGTACTGCCAGTCAGCTGTCGATGGCCGTCACTCAGAATGGAGCCACTCATCCGCTGGCCGGAGTTCCTGCAGTCAACGGTTCAGCCAACGGGTCAGCCACTATCGGATCGCGTGACTATCGCCGCGAGCTGCAATACGACTCGTCTATTCTTGAGATCCGCAGCCAGCTGCACGGGGTGGCTCGACCGCTGCAGAACGCCATTCTGACTTCGCTTGTTCCCGGGCGAATCATGACAATTCATGTTGCCGAAGGTCGCCGTGTGACTGCCGGAGAAGCCCTGGTATCGCTCGACGATCGTCTGGCGCAGGCTCAGGTTGAGGCTTCTCGCCGCGAAGCTGCACAAGTCGCTATGCTGGAGCGAGCAGAGTTGGCTTATCAGCAGGCCGAGCGCCGGCTGTCTCGGCTTGAACAGGCGGCTTTGCAGAATGCGATAGCGGCTTTTGAAATTGAAGAAGCGCGCTCGTTGAAGGAACAATCACGAGCCGAGCGCGATGCGGCGAAAGAAGCGATCGCGGTGGCTCAGGCCAATCTGACCATGGCTGAAGAACAACTGCGGAGGAATACGATCTATGCACCGTTCGATGGCGTGATTGTGCAGATTCATCAAAAACAGGGCACCGCAGTTGATGGATCGTTGCCTGTGGTGACCCTGGCAAGCCTGGATACTCTGGAAGTTG
>CANHVD010000668.1 GCA_947463775.1 Planctomycetaceae bacterium
CTACGGATATGGGTTCACCACTCGTCCGTGGAAATACTGGTGGACCGTTCCGACTTATGCCGCCTGCGTGAACTGGTTTACCTGGTCCGCTCCGCCACAGGTCTGGGCTCAGCCAGTCTATTACGACTACGGCCAGGGTGGTAACGTGGTCTACAACGACAACTCCGTGTACATCAACGGTGAGAAGGTCGCATCAACAACCGAGTTTGCTCAAAGCGCGGCGGATCTGGCGACAGTGGCTCCACCACAGGATGAAGAAGTCGCGAAGAAGGCCGAATGGATGGCGCTCGGGACATTCACCGTTTCTTCCGGCGAAAAAGACGTCGAGCCAAATCGGATCATTCAGTTGGCGGTGAACAAAGACGGTGTCGTCAGCGGGACCTTGTTCAACACAGAAACTGAGCTGACTCAAAGCGTCCAGGGAAAAGTCGACAAAGACACACAGCGTGTTGCGATGCGAATCACAGAAAGCGAAGACCTCGTTGCTGAAACGGGCCTTTACAATCTCACGCAGGAACAAGCCCCTGTGCTGGTCCATTTCGGTGCAGAGAAAGTCGAGAACTGGCTGTTTGTGCGTCTGGAAGATCCTGCTCCCGAAGATTCAACGGAAGCCAGTGCACCTGCACAACGGCAATAAAGCAAAGCTTCGAGGGCGGAGCATATGCACCCTCCGCCCTCGAAGTTCTCTCCCCACTTGCTTCTTCATTGGTCACCATCATCCCTGTTAATGTTCTGCCTGCACGCTGTATTCAGGGACATGCAGTGGCGGAAAAGAATGAACCTGCCCTGCGGTTTGAGGATGAGGTGAGTGGCAATGAAGAATGCTGCCCTGATGTGATCACTGTGAATTTCTTCCCATTGAAACGAGTAACGCGTAGCTCTTGAAGCATCATCTGTTGCGTCCATCGGCAGATGTGATGCGACCTGCTCTTCGGGAGCATCGAGCAAAGGGTTGTGCGCCGAGTAAAGGCGCATGGCATACGCAATTTCAATCGGGAGTAATCATGGCCAGTGGCTTTCTGATGTTATTGGACGATATCGCCAGCATCCTGCAAGACGCGTCGATCATGACAAAAGGTGGCGGCAAAGAAGACCGCCGGAATTCCTGGCGACGACCTGGCACTCAACGCCGAACAGGTCACCGGATTTCAGTCGAATCGAGAACTCCCCGTTGTCTGGGCAGTGGCCAAAGGATCGCTTGTTAACAAAGTAATTCTGGTTCCGTCCGCACTGTTGCTCAGCTCAATCGTGCCGTGGCTGATCGAACCGCTGATGATCGTGGGAGACGCGTTTCTGTGTTTTGAAGGCTGCGAAAAACGGGCCATAAGTTCCCGCATCCTAAAGCCACACAGGAGCACTCCGAGCGGCATAAAGCCAACATCGCCGACACGCAGGTTAATCTTGTGGCGGCCGAAAAATCGGAAGTCAAAGGCGCGGTCCGAACAGACTTTATCCTGTCGGCCGAGATCATCGTGATTACTCTGGGCACTGTCGCAACGGCCAGCTTTATCACTCAGGTCGGCGTGCTGGTTGCCATCAGCATGTTGATGACGGTCGGTGTTTAAGGACTGGTGGCGGCATCGTGAAACTCGGGCATGACATCGTCCGTCGAGGATTTGATCTGCCGAAGGTGCACATGATTCCGCCGATGCGGGCAATCGCAGCGGCGGTTCGCTTCAGAGTTGATGCATCATGCAGACCTGGTATTCTCGCACAGGCTAATCCGCCCCGAACGAGTTTCTGACACGACCGTCAACAGATCAAAAAGACGGTGCACTTATCGCGATCACCCGAATCGAAAAACGAATCTCCGCTCGGAAAGGACCACAGAGTTAGAAACACCGAAAAAGAATTTTGAAGATTTTCGAATTCTACTCCGGCTGACGTATTGATACTGAGTCTCAGTATCCTAGATTATCTTTAGCCAGCCACTCCGCCAATTCCGGGACCAGCCAGCCGCCGATGTTTATGACTGCTTCGATTTTTAACCGAGGTGATTCCATGCTGAGTTCTCGCTCTCCAGTGCGTTTTTCTCGCGGATTTACTCTGATCGAATTGCTGGTTGTTATTGCCATCATTGCCATCCTGATCGCTCTTCTGCTGCCTGCTGTGCAGTCGGCTCGGGAGGCAGCCAGAAGAACTCAGTGCAGGAACAATCTCAAGCAGATCGGACTGGCTCTGCACAACTACGAGTCTTCGTTTGGTACCTTCCCGCCGGGTTTTATCTCGCGAGTCACCGGCCCATGGCCCGGTGGTGCAAATGATCCTGTTCCTGAGGTGGGTGCTGGCTGGAGCGTGTTTGCAATGATCCTGCCGCAACTGGAACAGACTTCCCTGCATCAGCGAATCGACTTCAACCGCCCCATCGCCGATCCCATCAATCAGTTTGCCCGTTCCACGAATGTGCCCGCTTACCGCTGTCCAAGCGACACGTGGGCGACTCCGGTGACTGTTTGGCCTGCGTCGATTGGTATCAATGACCTGGCGGCGAACAGCTATGTGGGTGTGCTCGGCGGCGCGGATCCGTCAGGAACGGGGCCGACGGGCAGTTACCTTGCTCGATACGAGGAACCCAATTTCAACGGCATGTTCCATCGCAATAACGCGGTTCGAATGCGAGACATTACGGATGGAACCTCCAACACGATCGGGATGGGAGAACGGTCCAGCATGTTTGCGCCGAACGGCTGGGCAGGCGTGATTCCGGGGGGCCAAACGGTCTTCTCACCCATGATTGCCACCCAGCGTGGTCAGGCCGTTGGAGCGACTGTTCGGCCCGCGATCACCATCACCACCGTCCATGTGCGAACCGGTGGTCCTAACGCGCCCACAGGCAGTCCTGGTGGTTTCTGGGCACCACATCTGGGAGGCGCTCATTTCCTGCTGATGGATGGGTCGACTCGCACCGTTGGCACGGAAGTGGATATCCGCATTTTTCGTGGTCTTGCTGGCCGCAACGACGGCGTTGTGCTCAGCGAATTCTAGACTCGGAGGCTACAGTCGACGTTCGATGCCGCCCTGGAGTGATTCATCCATGGCGCGGAGGTCGCTGTCGGGCAGTCCGTCAGAATAGTCTTCGCAAATCATTACGATCGCTTCGCGAGCAATCTCGAGATGTTTTTTCGACGAGTCTCTTCGTAAAGCGTCTGAGCGGATCCAGGGGAATTTCGGTTGTCCGTGGAGCGCCTTGGATGTTTCCATGCAACTCCTGAACGTGAAATCGCTCGGTGATCTGTCTGCATTTGAGGTCGTGGCTGCGGACAGCTCGAACTATCGACCGCTCCCGATTCCCCCGAAGCCAATGATTGCTGTCGCGTCACAAGATCTCGGACTACGGCGTCGCAGGGGCACTACCATACAGCGGCCTTGAATAGGGCGCCCGTCAGTCCAGGATCTCTCGTTCCGCAGCATTTGAGCCCGGAGACAGCCTGTCGCTTTACATGGCCGGACATGACCGGGTTCCGGATGCGGCGTTGAGGAAAGCAGCGGAATTCAGGGGATGCTCGCAAGGTCCTGGAGTCGGCGTTTCAGGTATGGATGGCGGCCGAGTAACGGCCGTTTGCTCAAACTCTGGCCGCAGAGGTTGCGGGTGCTGAATAACGTTTGAGATTGATGGAGACTTGAAAAGCCTCGGCCAGATGGACAGTCAGGGGCTTGCACTCCCGATCCCAGAGAAGGCTCAAGTGGCTTCACCAGTATCGTCAGGAGCGCGCCGAGTCATCAGCCAGATCGACGGGCCGACGATCATCAGAATTCCGATCAGCGAATGCAGAGTGACGGCTCGCCCCCATAGCAGAACATCAAAGACCATCGCGAAGCCGATCTGAGTCAATCCGATCACAGAAACTCGCGCTGGAGCA
>CANHVD010000669.1 GCA_947463775.1 Planctomycetaceae bacterium
AAAATGGGCGGCGTTCCGGTGTATCCTTATCAGCCGGACGATATCTGGGAATCGTTGGCGATCACCAAAGAACGCGACTTCACTTATCCGGCGTCTCATGGTGACGACTTGTATCGTCGCAGCCTCTACACGTTTTGGCGACGCACGGTCGGGCCGGCGAATATGTTCGATACATCGAATCGCCAGGCGTGCCGAGTTCGTTCTACTCCGACAAGTACTCCGTTGCATGCTTTGACGACGCTGAATGATCCGACGTGGGTCGAAGCATCTCGAGTTCTTGCGGAACGATGTTGCAAGGCTTCGTCGGACGTAGATTCTCGGCTGACAAGAGCGTTTCGACAAGTTTTGGGACGAGTTCCCACAGAGCGTGACCGTGCGATTCTGACGCGAGCGTATGAAAAGCAGTTTGTCCTTTATTCTGCCGATGCGAATGCGGCCAAAGCTTTCTTGTCCGTTGGCGAAGCAGCCCGTGACGAATCATTGAACTCGGCCGAGCATGCCGCGATGACGGCGGTGTGTCTCGCCATTTTGAATTTGGACGAAGCGTTGACGAGAGAATGAACTCGAATGCGTTTTGTAAGTCTAAGTTGTAGGTTGGACATTCTTGTCCGACAGGGTTTCGACGGGCAAGAATGCCCATCCTACATGAAGAACTGACCCTGATACCGCAAGCGAACGCCCTCAAGAGATCAATCATGACGAACCCGTTTCTGGACAATGCCGCTCGCGTTACTCGCCGTCAGATGTTTGGTACGTCTGCCAGCGGAGCGGGGCTTGCGGCTTTGGCGTCGCTGATGCAATCGTCTTCGGCCAGTGGAGCCGAGCCTCCTCTGCCTGGTTTTCCGCATTTCGCGCCGAAAGCCAAACGCGTTGTCGTCCTCTGGCAAGGCGGCGGTCCGTCTCATGTCGATCTGTTCGACGATAAACCCATGATGCGTGAGATGGCCGGCAAGGATATTCCGGACACAATCCGCGGCACAACGCGACTGTCGACGATGTCCAGTGGATACGGCAAATGGCCGTGTTTACCTTCGATCAAGCCATTTCGACGATATGGCCAGAACGGAATGTCGCTCAGCTCAATGCTGCCCAACGTGGGATCGATCGCTGATGACATTTGTGTTGTGCGCAGCATGCACACGGAAGCTGTGAATCATGCTCCTGGCGTCACGTTTTTTATGACGGGTGCACAGGTGCCTGGTCGTCCAAGTATGGGAGCGTGGCTGTCGTATGGGCTGGGCAGCGAAACCGACAATCTCCCCACGTTTGTGGTGATGACATCCAGTGACAAAGCGAAGACCTGCGGTCAGTTGTTTTTCGATTATTACTGGGGCAGTGGATTTCTTCCCAGTCGTTATCAGGGCGTACGTTTCCGGAACACCGGAGACCTTGTGCCTTATCTCGCAAATCCGCCGGGGGTCACTTCTGGTTCACGCCGCGACCTGCTCGACGACATTGTCGCTATGAACCAGGCCCATCTGGAAGATTATGGCGATCCCGAGATTGATACTCGAATTGCTCAGTACGAAATGGCTTTTCGGATGCAGTCGAGCGTTCCGGATCTTGTCGATTTTTCCGGCGAGACAGAAGCCACGCTGGATCGTTACGGCGCTGACGCGCTGGCGAAGGGGACGTTTGCGAACAACTGTCTGATTGCTCGCCGATTGTTGGAGCGAGGCGTTAAGTTTGTGCAATTGATGCATGCCGGTTGGGATCAGCACGGCAACCTGCATACTCAGCTTGAACAGCAATGCATTGACACCGAAGGTCCTTCCGCCGCCCTGGTCAAAGATCTTAAGGAACGCGGGATGCTGGATGATACGCTCGTCGTCTGGGGCGGAGAATTTGGACGAACGCCGTTTGGTCAGGGAGATCCGGCCAACCCCAAAGGTCGCGATCACTTTGGTCGAGCCTACAGCTGGTGGATGGCAGGCGGCGGAATCAAGCCGGGGACTATGTATGGCGAGACCGACGACTTTGCCTGGAACATTGTGGCGAATCCGGTCCATGTTCATGACATGCAGGCCACGATTATGCATCTTTGCGGCGTCGATCATACGCGACTGACTTACCGCTATCAGGGTCGCCAGTACCGTCTAACGGATGTGCACGGACATGTTGTTGAGGGGATTCTTGCTTAGTAATGTGTCAGGCCTGGAACCGTAGGTTGGACATTCTTGTCCGACGAACGTGTCGACGGACAGGAATGTCCATCCAACTCCATGACAGAGCACCGGATTCCTTGACCCCTCAACGCAACGAACCGCATGTTCGGGTCACAAGGGACGCCAGAAATGCGGTTCGCAGGATATAAGGTTTTTTCTGCTCAGATGCCTGATGAATTCCTTAGACTCCGTCTGAGGAATTTGGCAACTTGCGGAGCAGGATGAGTTCGATTTGAGGAAGCTTTGAGCCCGTAACAAGAACGTAGCTGAGCTCGTGAGAGCTCAGAAACCGCTCCGAATTCTCACGAATCCGGCTACAATCGCATGTTCTGTTAGGCGTTCTCAGAGTGATCCCATCTGATCGCCGAATGTTCTCCACTCCAGCAGAGAAGGATCCGCCACCTTGCGGTATCCAAGACTCATCACGACTTCCAGAACTTCGCTCCATGTCGGGAATGGTCGGCCGCTCTTGCGTTTGTAGTCATCCATGGCACGCATAAACTCGATTTCTCCATCCGAGTAATCGCGTTCGCAGGTTGTGGGGTCGATCTGACGTCGACGATCCTGTCGACGACGGTCCATGATTTCTCGACGAGCAGAAATCCCTGGATCTTCGAATCGGACTTCCTCTTCCGGCTCCGGGGCGACTTCCTTGACGGGTCTCACTGGTCGGCGTTCCGGCTTTGTGCGGCGCTGTGATGATCTGCGTCGATCCGTGACCAGTACATCAGTATCATAATCCGACATACAACACTTTCTTCGCGTTCTGGGGAGAAACGAGACGGGCTTAGTCCGCAAATCAAAATCGCGACGGGCAGAACATCATAGCGAAACAATGATTTGCAGAATGGACTCTGTGCTTGAGTATTACCCCTGAATTGACGACAGGGCGAAATAAGCCGGTTGGCTCAACATGTTCATTCAAGGAAACATTAGCCTTCGCGTAAGAAAACCGCTTAAAACAGTTGTAGCGACAAACGACGAAGATCCTGGGCTGATTCTGAAAAAGTGCGATTCAGAGGTCGCTTTCTCTGAAGCTCCTGGTTTCGGGTTTTCCCCAGGGGTGCAGCAGCGGGCCTGATCGCACCACAATACAAGCCCGACGCGCCAGCGAGTGCGTATTAGCAACGCGAAATTCTGATTTACTCCAGCCGCTACAAATGAACGCAGGATACTGCTTACCGAGCAAGCCCGCAGCGGTGGCAGGGCTTGGAAGTAAAACGCACTCGCTGGCGCGTCGGGCTTGTATTACCGGCTCCATGAAGCAGCGCCGTGATCACCGTCTTGCGCTTCAAGCACATAGAGGATGGCGGCTTCAAGATCCTCTTCGTGGTTAATCCAGCGACGACTCGCTCGCTCTGTCCAGAAGTTCTCACGCTCCTTGTGATTTACTTTCAGATGTCGAGTACACCAGGCTTTGAATTGTTCGTAAACCGGTTCTGGCTCGTAGCCCGGTGCCGTGACTACAACATGCACATGGTTCGATCGCGGATTCACGGCGTGCAAAGTCCACTGACGGATCTCGCAGTGTTTACGAATCACCTTCTCGACAAGTTCGCGATCGACAGTGCAGAGGTGGAACTCTGGCTCGGTCATTTGAGAACGAGCCATCTCCTCAAACAGCTGATTGGCAGTTTGCGGCCCACTTCCGTCCTTGGGGTTCCAACCACGATGATCACCGGGAAGCCAAGTGCC
>CANHVD010000670.1 GCA_947463775.1 Planctomycetaceae bacterium
GTCCCTCCATCGTCATTGAAAACTGATCCACTGTCGATGGCAGAAAGCCATTGGCTCTCATGGCATCTCCCGATCGAATCAGGACCAACGGCTTCGTATCATTAATCTGCCCGAATGCCATGAGCACGGCCAGAAAGACAGCCGCCCAACGAAGCATGAAGTCCCCGCGGATCGCTTCCTCTTCGACCAACTCGGGAGTCAGCGGCTCATCGTCCGGCAGCTCGTCTTCGAGATCACGCTTTTCCGGATCGTCAAAATCGTCAGAGAAGACGGATTTCGCAACCGGAACTGGCGCCCCTGACGACTTCGCTGTGCCGGGAGTGCTCCCCGTGCTGGAGGAATCGTCGGAATTCTTCGGTTCTTCGTTGGTCTGTTCGTCGCCGGTCACGCGAAAAATCTCTCAGGTCAACAGGAATGGAACCTGCCTCAGCAGGCGCGCAATGAGTCCGCGACAGGTGGGTACGTCCATTTTGCCGCGTTCGTTGGGCAAACTTACAGCTGTCAAACCCTGACTGGCAAGCGAAAACAACATCTCATCCGACTTTCGATGCCACTCATGGGCTGACAACCCGCCTGATCGGGAAGAAGGATCATTTTGACAGGCACGAAAACTGCATAAGGGCTTATCCGCCGCAAAAACAGGCTGACATGAGCCATCCGGGCACACGTTCGCCTCCTTCCTCAAAGCGGTCCCTTCTTTCCGCATCCGCGGGTCAGTCTTACGGAGTTTCCCATCATGGCCTTTGATCCTCGAAAATTGACCGTCAAAGCATCCGAAGCCATCCAGCGTGCTCAGGAAATTGCAGAGAAGAGAAACCACAAGTTTCTTCGCCCCCTGCACCTGCTGAAGTCGCTCCTTGACGAGGAAGGCGGGCTGATGACCTCCATCCTCCAGAAAATGAATATCAAGATCCCGCAGCTGCAAAAAATGGTCGAAGGCGAACTGGGCCGGCTGCCTCAGTATCCACCCAGCGAAGAACCAATCGGTGCAGGAACGGAGGCGATGAAGGTCCTGACGGCGGCGAAGAAACAAGCCGACTCCATGGGGGACGATTACACCTCAACCGAACATCTTCTCATCGCGCTGACTCAGGTAGATGACCAGGCTAAGCGACTACTGCAGCTTAATGGCATTGAAGAATCAGATCTTCAGGAAGCCGTGAAAACAATTCGAGGAGGACAGACTGTGCAGGATCAGAACCCTGAAGACAAGTTTCAGGCACTGGAAAAGTACGGCAAGGATCTTGTTCAACTGGCTCGCGAAGGGAAAGTCGATCCGGTCATCGGACGCGACACGGAGATTCGTCGAGTCATTCAGGTCCTTTCACGTCGTCGCAAGAATAACCCGGTGCTGATTGGTGAACCAGGTGTCGGAAAGACCGCGATCGTGGAAGGCCTCGCTCACCGTATCGTGCTGGGCGACGTTCCGCAAAACCTCAAGAACAAACGCGTCTTCGCACTCGACATGGGCGCTCTGGTGGCCGGTGCTAAGTATCGCGGTGAGTTCGAAGATCGACTGAAGGCCGTGCTGAAAGAAGTGCAGGGCTCCAATGGTCAGATCATCATGTTCATCGATGAACTCCATACAGTCGTCGGCGCGGGCAATGCCGAAGGCGCGATGGATGCTTCCAATCTGCTGAAGCCGGCTTTGGCTCGCGGCGAGCTGCACTGCGTGGGTGCTACAACGCTGGATGAATATCGTAAACACATCGAAAAAGACCCGGCTCTGGAACGTCGATTTCAACCCGTCGTTGTGCAGGAGCCAAACGTCGAAGACACCATTTCGATTCTGCGAGGTCTCAAGGATCGTTACGAAAGTCATCACGGCGTTCGGATTACTGACGATGCCATTATTGCCGCCGCCACTTTGTCAGATCGCTACATCAGTGATCGGTTTCTGCCCGACAAAGCGATCGACCTTGTGGACGAAGCCGCTAGCCGGCTCCGCATGGAGATCGATTCGATGCCGGTGGAGATCGACGAAGCAACTCGCGGCCTGACTCGCATGCAGATCGAAGCTGCTGCTCTGGAAAAGGAGACCAGCGAAGAGAGCAAAGAACGTCTGCAGGAGCTGAAACGTCAGATTGCAGAACGAGAAGAAACGACCAATCAACTGAAGTCTCGGTGGGAAGCGGAAAAGCAGGCTCTGTCCGGGATCAAACCGCTGAAAGAAAACATCGAACGTCTGCGAACATCCTTCCAGCAGGCCTTTTCACGTGCTCAACAAACACTCCGCAATGAAGACTTCGTCGAAGCCCAACGCACGGAACAGGAACTGAAAGAGGCTGAAAAACAACTGCAGGCGGTGGAAGTTAAGTCGGCGGAACTAAACGCCAACAAGGACAATCGTCTGCTGCGTGAAGAAGTGACTGACGAAGACATTGCCAAGGTCGTCAGTCTTTGGACGAACATTCCCGTCTCACGCATGATGCAGGGTGAACGTGAAAAGCTGCTGCGAATGGAAGACGAAATCCACAAGCGAATGATCAATCAGCATGAAGCTGTCGAAGCGGTTTCGAATGCCGTGCGCCGTGCTCGTTCCGGAATGGGTGATCCCAATCGTCCAATCGGATCGTTCATGTTTCTCGGCCCGACTGGCGTCGGCAAGACAGAACTCTGCAAGGCGCTGGCTCATTTCATGTTCGATGATGAGCGCAACATGGTTCGCATCGATATGAGCGAATTCATGGAACGACACAGCGTGGCTCGCCTGATCGGCGCGCCTCCGGGTTATGTGGGATACGAAGAAGGCGGCCGACTGACGGAAGCCGTGCGCCGCAATCCGTACTGCGTGATTCTGCTGGACGAAGTCGAAAAAGCTCATCGAGACGTCTTCAACATTCTCCTGCAGTTGCTTGATGACGGTCGTCTGACCGACAGCCAGGGACGCACGGTAGACTTCACAAACACGATCGTCGTCATGACCTCCAATATCGGTAGCCAGGCGATTCAGGAGTTGTCTGGCAAGGCGGATGAGAAAGAGATTCATAACCGAGTCATGGATGCTCTGACCAAACACTTCCTGCCGGAGTTTCTGAACCGCATTGACGAAGTGATCGTGTTCCATCCGCTGGGCCGCGAAGAGATTCGTGAGATCGTCGATCTGCAACTCAAGAAGTTGAACGATCAGCTCGAAAAGAACGGTTACAAGCTGGAGGTTTCCGACGATGCCAAAACTCTTCTGGCGAACGAAGGATATGATCCGGCGTACGGGGCTCGCCCGTTGAAGCGAGTGATTCAGCAGCGACTGCAGAATGCTCTCGCGAATGAATTGCTGGCGGGCAACTACACGGCCGGAGATATCATCACGATCGATGCCGCTCGCGACGGTTTTGTGTTCTCTAAACGCTCGCCGTAAATGGTGCGTTTACCGAAAAATCAGAGGGTGTGTTGATTTGGTGACCGAACGAGCACCTCGTTTAACGGCAAGCCGAAGGCGTAAGCGAAAACGGACGGCGACGCCTCCGGCTTGCCGTTAAACGACTAAACCAGCAGCGTGTGACACAGGCGATGTGTCCAGTACTTCGGTCAACCGAAGTACGACATGCCTCGCTTACAACAGGTTGCTCGCCAGCTCTGCCAGTTCGCTGCGTTCACCTTTTTCCAGCGTAACGTGAGCAAACAGAGGCTGGCCAACCATCCGGTCGATGAGGAAGCTCAGTCCGTTCGACAGTGAGTCCAGATACGGATGGTCGATCTGCTGAATGTCGCCGGTGAAGACGATCTTTGTACCTTCACCTGCTCGTGTAATGATCGTCTTGATTTCATGAGGCGTCAGGTTCTGCGCTTCGTCGACGATAAAGAACACGCGCTGCAAACTGCGACCACGAATATACGCCAGTGGCGTGACTTCCAGA
>CANHVD010000671.1 GCA_947463775.1 Planctomycetaceae bacterium
ACGCTGCAGCAGGATCGCCAAGACGCAGTACAAAGCCTCAATCAGCAGCCGCAACTGGATCTGCGTCGCTTCGGAACCCCAGGTGGAGCATTCAGCGGCCCTGCCCAGTAAGCCCAGGACAGAACGGGCGTACCACAAGTTCAGGGACATAGTTGAACCGATACTCGAGTTTCGCGTAGTACGACGCGGAGGCAGCAGAACACAGCGTTGGGATCGACTTGTCGTCGTTCCCAACGCAGATCATCTGGCAAACGCTGCATGTGCCGCGCGTAAAGAAAGCGAGACAAGCATTGCCTGTCTCGCTCAGATATTTTGCTCTCGATCCGAGACCGCAATCAGCCTACTTTTCAGCAACAGCCAGACCCGGAACAGAGATTGAAGTCACTTTCACCCGAGTATATTTCTGTCGGTGACCAGTGTGACGACGTGAATTTTTTCGTTTTCGGAGACGCTGAATCTCCAGCTTTGGGCCCTTCTCCGTGGCGATCACAACCTCGGCAACAACTGAGGCTCCTGAAATCGTTGGGGCGCCAACGATACTGGCACCACCACCATTGGCCAGCAGAACTCGATCAAATGTGATCGAAGATCCTGCCTCTACCTCTGTTCCACGATAGTCCACAGAAAGGAAGCTGCCTTCCTGTACACGATGCTGACGATTACCGTCTTCAATCACAGCGAACATCTGAAAACCGTCCTCAACCAACTGCTGCCAACAGGAAATCGCCAGACTATACTCAGCCCGGAACATGAACGCCTGATCACTAATTCACAGTGGCGTCCAAAATGAATCGCGGAGTGTAGCGTTGAAGTTCGGAATGTTCGAGTCGGAAATGCAGCAAGTTTCGGACTTGGGAGCAGGAATTTCAGGTTGAATCCCCGCGGGAATGCCCAGAAGGGCAGAACATCTGCGGTCTGACACAGGAATTTCTGGCTGCCAGTTGTCAATAGCCTGATGCTCTTACACGGTAATCTGAGCCATTTGACCGATTGCCAACCCGGCGAAAGGCCCTGCACGTTCGGCATCCTTGATCTAACAGAACTGCTCTCGTTGGCCTCTCAAGAGCACCGTGTCATAAACGGTAACTGGAAGTTGGGCGCCATCCTGCCATGATCCCGGCCAATCCGAAATCGTGCGACTATTCCCCGCATCAAGCAAGAGGCAGACTGAAATGAAACTTGCATCCCGATTCCTCATGACCCTAGCGTTGGTCCTCACAAGTCAACTTGGCCGGATATCAGCTCAGGAGATCTCATGGAATGCCTCGGGCAGAAACGGAGCCGTCGCTGCTGGACATCCTGATTCAGTCGCGGCCGGGATTTCAATTCTCAATGAGGGTGGGCGAGCAGCCGATGCGGCCGCAGCAACGATCCTGGCTTTGGCGGTCACCGACTACGGATCGTTCGCAATTGGTGGCGAAGTGCCGGTCATTGTATACGACGCAAAGTCAAAACAAATTAAAACACTGAGCGGAGTCGGTGGCGCACCGATGGATCCGGCCGCCATCGAGTGGTTCTACAAGAACGGCATCCCCTGGAAGGGCAGCATGAAGGCTGCTCCGGTACCGGGAGTCATTGACCTCGTCGTCACAC
Organism: Planctomycetaceae bacterium; assembly: GCA_947463775.1. Taxonomy (GTDB): domain Bacteria; phylum Planctomycetota; class Planctomycetia; order Planctomycetales; family Planctomycetaceae; genus SXXK01. Next base: position 1,594 of record CANHVD010000671.1, read on the forward strand.
TTTTGAAACTTCACGGAACAATCTCGTTCGAACAGGCCGTCACTCCGACACTCGCTCTGCTGGATCGCGGCAAGGAGCCATGGCATCCCAACCTGGCGGTCACACTTCGAAAACTGGTGGAGGCAGAACAGTCAGCCTCGGGAAATCGAGAAGTAAAACTGTCTGCTGCACGCGATCGATTTTACATCGGCGATGTGGCTGACGAACTGGAAGCATGGTATATCGCGACCGGCGCATTCCTTCGCAAAGCCGATCTGGCGGCCCAGAAAACTCTCGTTGAAGATCCCGTTTTCGTAACGTATCGAGGCTACACCGTCTACAAGTGCGGTCCATGGACGCAGGGACCTGTGCTTTGCCAGAACCTTAAACTCCTGGAAGGCTTTCCACTGAAATCAATGGGGCACCTGTCTTCCGATTATATTCACACGATCACTGAAGCCATGAAACTGGGATACGCAGACCGCGACGAGTATTACACCGATCCAAATTTTGGAGAGGTCCCCATGAATCAGTTGCTGTCTGACGAATACACTGAACTGCGACGACCATTAATCGATATGCAACATGCATCAATGGATCGCCGACCGGGCGATCCGATCAATCGGAAAGCTCTCCGAACCGAGGAAACCGCAAGTAACGAAACGAACAAAATCCCAAAGCAAGACACAACAACCTGCGTCGTCGCGGACCGTTGGGGCAACGTGATCGCGGCCACGCCAAGCTGCAACATGCTAACGAATACCCCCGGGCCATCGGGCGTCAACACCGGCAATCGAGTTCGCAGCATGAACACATCACTCGATCATCCCAATCGTGTTATGGCAGGCAAGCGGCCCCGAATCACCCTGACTCCTACGCTCGTCTTGAAGGATGGCAAACCCGTCATCGCAATCAGTGTGGCCGGGGGTGATGTCCAGGATCAAACAACATTGAACATACTGCTGAACCATATCGAATTTGGCATGATGCCCAAAGACGCCGTGACAACTCCTCGTTTCCATACCAACCATCATCAGGACTCCTTCAATCCAGATCCTGACCGCAATGCAGCATTTGTCGGACGTGGAGAATTAAGGGTTAACGAAGAAATCACCGAGCCAATTCGAAATGACCTGGCAAAACGAGGCCACCTGGTTGGACTTGTCCCGTCGCCAATCGCTCATCCGGTCATGATTTTCATCGACGATTCCGGCCTGATGCATGCCGCCGGGGATCCGAAGGCAAAACGGCACGCTGCAGCGATCCCATAGGGGCTTTGAGAAAGTCGGATCACTGGCATCGAGAAGCATCTGAGCATTCCTGCGAAACACCGCTTCATTCATCCACGCTGTCAATTTGGGATAGGATTCTGTAACACCAGAGCTTGTGAGGATAAAAACGGCGAGTGGCAAATCGATCGCAATTCATCGCTTAAGCTCCAAATTCATTGCACACCCTGCCAGTGCCTGTTTGCAGAAGCACTCAAGTGACTCAACCGCCCACCTCAGAAATTCGACGACTTGCAGAACGCCTGAAGGATTGTCTTGATCCTGACGTGGTTCTCCAGTTCCTGAATTCCGGCTGCCAGCCGGTGCAGGAACTGGCGTTGGCAAGAATGAAGATAATGCAGGCTGAGCGGGACATGTCACTGTCGTTACAATCCGCTCTTTTGAATGCCGACAGCAATGCGGGAGTGATTAATGCATTGGCGATGCTTCAACCCGAAACATGGATGGGCGAATTCGACCAGAAGACACTACTGAAGAGTGTCATCTGCAGCAGGCGACCGGAAGTGCAGTCCGCACTCGCAAGACTTATTTGCAGGCAGCTTCCCGAACACCTGGCCATACTGGTCGAATCGCTCACTATGCCTGTTGCTCGAGTGTTGTGCTTTCATGCTGCACGAGGCGAACTCAACAACGACTTAATAGCGATCATCGTTCGATGGATGACCAGGCGTCATGAGGTCAGATTCTTTTCTCCGGTACTGGGATTGGCACTAACACCTCGATGGCTGGCTGCATTTTCTAACATCGATCCTGTCCTGGCCAACGACCTGGCTGTGACTTTTGGCTTCGTCGAACATGGAACAACAGCCTGGCCTCAGGAGCTCTTGTCGCAGGGTATCTGCTTCGTCAATAGTGCAATGCTGACTCTTCCTTTGGATGAGTTGCAACAGGATGTTGCAACCATCCAGCGACATCTGCTGAGAAGCTCCGGAATTCTCATTGCGAATTCTCCATCGCAACTGACTAACGGCCTTGCCATCGACGAAATGGATC
>CANHVD010000672.1 GCA_947463775.1 Planctomycetaceae bacterium
CAGATGTCCCAGAATTCCCAGAAGCTTCTGAATCACAGTATCCGGCTCTGAACGTTGGCGTGTGTCATCAGCCGGACGAGCTGACTCGAGCAGTCGCTGTGTGGTCGCGGTGAGCCGATCAATCTCAGTCAGGATCATCTCCACATCTTTGCGATGCTCATCTCGACTCGCCAGATCTTCAGCCAAAAGCGTGGCAATCGTTTTCATCGAAGATAATGGATTGCGAATTTCATGAGCCAATGATCCGGCTAACAAGCCCAGTACCGACAACTTCTCCTTCTGCATCGCCTGACGCTCGGCCGCCCGGCGAATCTCTTCTCGCTGCTGATTGAACAAAACCGCGGCAAACTGATCAAACAGCAGACCCAAAGTATTCCGCTGCTCAGACGTCAGCCGATCGGATCGTTCTCGGACGCCGATCAGCACCATTCCTTCCACGTCTCGATAACTGCAGCGAAAAGCACTGCCAATCAGAGCATTCTGCATCCATTGTCTCAGTCCCTCATGCTGCCCCGTCAGTTGCTCTGCCGTGATCAAATGCCTTGCCTGCAACAGTTGCCGCAACTCCGCCTCCACCGGAATCTCCATGGTCACAGACGACGGGCAGCAGACGTCCATATCTGTACCGACGCGGACGATGATTCGCACCGAAGACACCTGCAGAGAACTTCGCAGGGCTTCGCAGAGCCAGCGAGTCAGTGTCTCAGGTGTTTCTGCGGATCGCTGCGAAAGCTGAACTGACAGTTCTCGCGTAGCATCGCGAACACGCGTCACAGAGCTGCTAAGCAGATACTGCATTGATTCACTGACTCGTTCCCGCAACGGACGCCAGGCCATGATCAGAGCCACAAACAATACAATCTCCAGAACCACAAAATCAAACCGTGATCTTTGCTCCAGAACCGCAGTTAGAGGAGCGATCGTCACGTGATGTAACCAGACGACGGCGATAAGACTGCCTCCATAAACCAACGTACGCTCGAAAACGATCGGCATTAGGCGGTGGCGAAACACATACCAGGAAAACATCAAAGCAGGCACAATCGGCGATAAAGCAATCATCATGCGCAGAGTTGGCTCGCCGGGCGATGTTGTCGGAACAAACAAATAGGCGACCACCATGACACTCATTGCCAACAGCATCAGGCTGAAGCGACGAATGAACGGCATCAATTGAGGTCGATGCAAACTCTGACACGCCTTGTGAAAACAAAAGGCAGCGCCGGAGTTGGCCACCACCAGCCAGATCATGAATGGCATTGTGAAGGACTGGACACTGACTCGAAAATCCCGCCCGGGGTGTGAATACAAATGAGCGGCTAAAGGGGCGATGAGCAACAGCGGGAGATAAACAAGCACGTAGCGATAGTCGACCGGCGGCCGCGGCCGATCCCCAGTATGCAGAACTCGCAATCCACCGTGCAGCACGGCGGCAGGCAACAACATCAACCCCGCGGCCATCATCGTCATACAGCAGACATCCAGCCGCACGGCCGTCAGCCCAAGAGAGTCTGCCAGAAGGCTATGCAGAAAATCTCCGACGTGAAGCAGCCACATGCCCACAAACGACCATGTCAACCAGACGGGCACTTCTGGCCGATTGCTGCGTTCCAGCAGGACCAGCAGCAACACGGTGTCGATCACCGCGGCAAAGCCCAGCAGAAAGGTCTCAATGGTCGCCAGCATTGGGGATACAGTTCGACAAAGTCAAAGATCTCTGAGATGTCAAATTCGTTGCAAAGTTTTAACACCCAAAGAGGTAACGTAGTTCCCCTCTGCATCATTGAGGCTCTTCCGACCACTGCAGTCTACGCCGAGTCAGTCTTTGAGTCGAACATCGCCTCAGATTGAAGAAGTCCGCAACGCCCCAGTCACACAGATCCTGCACAACGATGAGACGCCAATCAAACAATCCGGAAAATCAACAAGTCATGGAGGCACCGGAAACTCGGCGAAAGTCCCGCGGAACGTGGCCAGGCACTCGCATAGTCCGGGACGATGAGTCACCGCGATGCCGAAAACTTGCACGATTCACGATTCTGTCGGCTCTTCCTCGACAACTTTCCGACGCAGAATCACATTATCATTCCGATCCGAACAAGCCCTTGAAGAAGGAAATGATCCCCAACACAAACAGCACAGGCGGATAGAAGAAAATTGTGTCGCCCATCAATCCGACAACAAACCAGACGGCCGCACCAACCATCATCAGGATTCCAGTGCCCATTACTCCCCAATTTGTACCGGAACTTTGGCGAGCTTGTGATGGTGGTGCTTCATAGGCATCGCCTCGCGATTCGGATCCACGTGCCGAAGCTGATCGTCCCTTTTTCTTCGGCGGCATTGCAGCCGGTGCGTCATTGTAGCTGTCGTACGAATCCCAATTGTCACTTCCGTAAGCGTCGTCGCTTTTTTCATCAACCCAATTATTATCCTGAGGTTCTGCACGGCGTGCCTTTTTAGGACGCGAGGTTGGCGTGCTCTGCGGTCTTTCCGCCGCACCACTGCGTGTCGACGGTGCTGAGGTTACTCGTCGAGGTGCGGGCCTTTCAGGAGCCTCCTGAACATTCGCCGCAGGAATGGAAACAACTGACTGACACTTCGGGCATTTCACTTTCTTCCCGGCCGCTGTCGAAGGGACAGACAATTTGCCAGTGCATTCACCGCACTGGAATGTGATCCGATCGCTCATGAGATTTTATCCCTTCGATTCTGGTGAGACAGCCAAAACGCTTTAGAACTTTGATCGACAATGCAGGCCTGGTCAGGAGACCCGCCAGAAACACACGTTATTCCACGGAGACAGTGATCGACCTCTCCGAGAGGCTTGTCACGGCTTCACAGTGTTCCACAACGACTTTTTCTGCTCGATCTTTTCCGACTTTGATGGTGTAACTTCCGAGTCGATAAACGGGCGGAACAAACGACGCCCCCTCGGTTCTAACGGAATACAGCGTCTCACCGGTCGCTTCTTCGATCACCTGGACAACAGCCGACTCAGAATTCTGAAGACGCAACTCCGGCAACCAGCCAACAGGCTTGCGCCCATCATTATCCTTCATGGCAACCGTTATCGGCCAGCCCGGGAACTGAGCGGAATCTCCGTCATCCACATTCGCAAAGCGAGGCCAGCACTCGAATGTAACCGTGCCTTTTGCTTTATCGAATCGAGCGATCCCGTAACCATCCGCTCGCTTCAGTTCATCACGCGGATCTTCAGGATTCGCATAGGCCATCATGGTCATGTGATTGCCCAGCCCATCAAGATAGTCGCCAGTCCAGGGAAGAGGACTATTCGCAACCGGATGAGACCCCGCCTTCTCATCCTCCGGATGCCACCACCGTCCGTAAATCGTGTTGACGATCGCCGGGCTGGTGAATGCGTATGGTCCATCTCCAAAATCATCGATGCCGTGTTTCACGACAACCGCCAAATGCTGATCGCCGCAAAGATGCGGAGCCCACGCTTTGCGTATCTCCCGCAGTGCCGCTCGGCGAGCGGATTGAGGCCAGCCGTTGCAGTCGAGATCTGCCAGAAGCCGATCGTTCCGTCCGCCATGCATATGCACCGCGCCGCAGAAAGCGGTCTGCGACAGCACGCATTTCATGCGAGCCCCCGTCCAGTCTTCTGTCCAATGATTCAGAAACTTCAACTGCCGCTCACCCAACAACTGCAACCCCGGCACATCTACAGCCGTTCGATCATACTTCGGATCTGTGATGTGGTCCGGTCGCGGGCCAAGTTGAGGAATCGTGCCTTCCGGTCCGGTCTTGAATTTTCGATCTTCCAGAATTGCAAAGTCGACTCCACCGACGCGCAGGCGAGTGTAATAGACGCCGATACCCTGTTGC
>CANHVD010000673.1 GCA_947463775.1 Planctomycetaceae bacterium
ACGCTGCTCTCCAATCTTCAGATTGGTCAGCTGCGAAAGGGTACCGTCAAGAATATCGCCGACTTCGGAGCCTTCGTGGATCTGGGCGGTATCGACGGCCTGTTGCACATCACCGATATGAGCTGGGGTCGTATCAGCCATCCAACAGAGATGGTGAAGATCGACGACGAAATCGAAGTGATGGTTCTGAATATCGACTACGACAAAGAGAAGATTGCTCTGGGTCTGAAGCAGAAGTCTGCCAGCCCATGGGCGAACATCGGGACCAAGTACCCGGTCAACTCTCGCGTCAACGGCGAAGTGGTCAACGTACTGTCTTACGGTGCTTTCGTGAAGCTGGAAGACGGCATCGAAGGTCTCGTTCACATCAGCGAAATGTCCTGGACACGTCGCGTCAATCACCCAAGCGAACTCGTAGCGATCGGCGACAAAGTCGACGTTATGGTTCTGGGGATCAACGAAGACAAGCAGGAAATTTCTCTGGGCATGAAGCAGACTCAGCCCAATCCATGGGACGAAGTGGCTTCCAAGTACCCACCAGGAACCATCGTCAAAGGTACGGTTCGCAACCTCACCAACTACGGTGCGTTTGTTGAACTTCAGGAAGGCGTCGACGGCCTGCTGCACATCAGCGACATGTCATGGACTCGCAAGGTGTCACATGCCAACGAAATCCTGAAGAAGGGCGATCCAATCGAATGCCAGATCCTGAGCGTCGACGAAGACCGTCGCCGTATCGCTCTGGGCCTGAAGCAGCTCGCAGAAGATCCATGGGAAACACGGATTCCAGAAAAGTACGCCCCTGGCAAGACTGTCACGGGCAAGGTTACGAAGATCACCAACTTCGGTGTCTTCGTACAGCTGGAAGACGATCTCGAAGGCCTGCTGCATGTTTCTGAACTTGCCGACCACAAGGTTGAGCACCCAGAAAACATGGTTCAGGTCGGACAGGATCTGGAAGTTCGTATCCTGCGAGTCGACACTGGCGAGCGTAAGATTGGTCTTAGCCGCAAGTCAGAATCAAAGGAAACAGAAGCCACATCCGCTACAACAGAGGGCGATGCTTCAGCTTCGGCTGCAGCACCAGCTCAGGCCAAGCCTCGTGAAGAACTGAAGGGTGGTACCGGTTCCGGTGCAGGCCCGCTGTTCTCACTCGGTGGCAGCGAAGAGTAATTCGATCTGAAGATTCGAATCCCCGGTGGACCTCGTTCACCGGGTTTCAGTCTGCAAACCCAATACAGAAAGCCCCTCGGTTTAACGCCGAGGGGCTTTTTTTTGATACCACGCTGATCTCGCGGTCCTTTGTGTATCACTCGTTTTATTCGTGACAGCATCGCGAAGACTGCCAAACGCCCCCAAATGGCTTTCCAACACTCCCTCAACGTCAGGAGAATCGCCCGGTACTGCGTGCAACGCGAACCGCATTACGCAGAAGACAACTGAGGATTCGTCTTCGGTCACCAGAAGACTCGAAACAACAGCTCCGCTACACTACGCCTCCACACAACGGCCCAATCAGTGATTTGGGATGGGTCTGAGCATGAACGAGCACCTTCCATCTGGCAGAAATCGTAAACTGATCCGGAACATCACGGCGGTGCTTGTCGGAGTGTTCGTCGCGTACCTCCTGCTTTTCGCGATCGCTGTTCGTAAAGGAAACGCAATCTACGAATTGGACTCGCCGGAGACGCGAGGGGGCTTTCAGTTTTACTGGTTCTCTGATGAGCCGGCACTCAATCGTACGGGTTGCAGGTTGTTCCAGCCTGTCTTCCGGATCCTGCTGAAGAGTCGCCCTTACTCGTCATTTCAGACGGAGCAGGATCGCATCTCCTGGTGTGAGCAGGGAAACAACATTGTCATGGACGATCTTGCCGCGGTAGGAATTCACAACGATTGATTCCTTCGCCGCGACATGGCAAACGAACGGTTCTTCGCCAAATCAGGCTGACCTGACAGGGCCATCGACATTCAGCACGATTTTTCCTGTCAGCGTGTTGGCTCCCTGCAGAGTATTCTCTTCCTGCAGGCGATGAGCAGCAGCAGCTTCAGAGAGCGGGAAGCGAGCACCAATCTTTGGTCGCCAGGTTCCGGCGGCCAGCATGCGATTCAGATCTGTGGCCGCATCACGCTGCTCATCCGGTGTCGCATTAAACATCGCAAACCCGATCGCTCGCAGATCACGCGTGTAGAACTGCCCGAGCGGAATGACTGGGCGAGCATCACGGCCGGCCATAAAAATCAGGCGACCTCGCAGTGCCATCAGCGGCAGGCTTCGTTCAGGCGTGGGAACTCGATGTGTTTCGAACCAGAGATTGATCTGTCCCGTCGTCTTCAGGATCTCAGCCAGTCGCAGATCGACATCTTCCGTGCGGTACTCGATCACATAGTCTGCTCCGTGCTCACGACAGTCGGCCGCTTTCGTGGGAGAACCAGCCGAAGTGATCACTGTGGCCCCGGCAGCTTTGGCAAGCTGCACGACCGCCGAGCCGACTCCACCACTTCCTCCATTCACAAAAATGACTTCACCAGCCTTCAGGCTGCCGTGGAAGAATAAGCCCAGATGAGCTGTGATGCCAACCATAGCACCGGCTGCGGCGGCTTCGAACGAAACTCCATCGGGGATTGGATACAGCCATTTTTCTTCGATTGCACACAATTCGGCAAAGGAGCCCTGACGGCCAGCAAGTCCCTGATTACTGCCCCAGACACGATCGCCAACTTTAAATCGAGCACACTCCGGACCGACAGATTCAACGATGCCAGCAAGATCACTGCCGACGATGTAAGGATCCGGAAGAGTCGCCTTCACGCTGCCTGACCGGATGTAAGTGTCAATCGGATTGACAGCGACGGACTGAGTTCTCACCAGAACCTGACTTCCCGTCGCCACCGGGGCGGGGAGTTCAGCGTATTGAATGCAGTCCGGACTGCCGACGGTCTTTAGAAACGCAGCTTTCATGGAACAAGTTCTTTCAGACGGACTGTTTTGATCGCGTGAATTCAACATGCTGGCCAACTGTGATCAGGCGGTTCGCGATCGGCACAAAAAGTGAGTAGCCTTGGTGCCAGTTTACAGAGGCTGGCAGCGGCCGGAAAGTTTCACCCCTGAAGCCAGTTCGCAGAACACGGGTTGTGTTGCGGAGTTCACCTTGACCATCGCCAGGCCAACGATCGACTGGGCATTTCCTTGAACCGCGGATGTCACCGTTCCGACTACTGCGTTGTCAGCAGTCAATAATGAACGGCCGATGACTTCCTGTCGCGAACAATCTCCGGATAACTCGATCACCCGAAGCGCTCGATTGACGTGCCCCATTGCGTCGAGACGAGCGATCGGTTCCTGCCCGAGATAACAGCCCTTGGTATACGAAACCGCGATGCTATTACGTTCTGCTTCCGGAGCCAGATTCTCGTTCGACATGTCCTGACCGATCACGGGAAACCGCTCACGGATCCGCAGTGATTCCAGCTCTTCCGAATCCACTTCTGCGTCGGAACTGATTGAAACGTTCCGGCGGAAGTTTGAAATCTGTTCAGCAGAACCAGCAATGGCAATCAGTCGCTCAGACGCCCACGTGACCCGTAGAAATGTGGAGTTGCAATTTGACTCCGCTGATTCATTGAGTTGTCCACACAGAGTGTCCTGAGTGTTTTCCGCTGCACCATGAAAAGGCGGCAGAGCCAACAGTTCCGGCGTTTCCCTGAATACCACAACGTGATTGTCTGTCGAAAAATCTGTGACAGTCACATCTTCAGTAATCACATATTTGCTGAGATGTTTGGCCAACGCAGCCGCATCTCCCGGCAACATCCAGATTTCATGAAACGAATCGAAAGCGAGCACATAGCCA
>CANHVD010000674.1 GCA_947463775.1 Planctomycetaceae bacterium
CCTGATTGCTCTGTACGATGACAAGAATTTTGAGATCCCTGCGATCCGTCGGGCAATCGTGCGTTACGTCATTCAGTGTAGTCGTGACGTTGGTGAGCCAGCGGCAGATGGCACGGCTGCGGCTCTTCCGGAACACGCGGTCAAAGCACTGGCCAATCTGAAAGTGCTGGAAGAGAAGGACCCCAAAACCGTTGGGGACGCGAAACGCTATTTGATCAAGTAGTGATGTAAGCGTTGATCAACGCGACCTCTCGGGCCGAGTTTCAGAATTTTGCGGTCAGGTCAGAATTCCTGAATAAATCCTGCCGCATGGTGCGTGTAATTCGAGTCGAGCGCTGAATCAAACGTCCGGAGCCCAACGTTAAATAGTCGAAAGACTGTTTTACATTGAACTTCTGGAGACAGTTTGGTGACTGGCGAAGCAGTGACCGTGAAAACTCAGGCATGGAAAGCGTCTTGCGCACTGAACTTGAGCAGCTTTACCGAAAGCATCGTCAGTCACTGTTTTCAGTGGCGTTGACCGTGACGGGCTGCTCCAGCATGGCGGAAGACGCAGTGCAGGAGGCATTTGCGCGACTATGTCAGAAGTCAGAACCTCCCGAGGGCAGCCTTGCGTCATACGTGTTTGCGGCTGTGCGAAATGCGGCGATTGACTGTCGACGTCGGCAACAGCACCAGCGATCCATCACCGAATCGATTTTTGCTTCAGGCGGTTCTGATTCACATTTATCCAATAGTTCAACGACTGCGAATCAAAACGATGAAACGGAGTCACTGAAAAGTGCGATTGACCAACTGGACGAGTTGAGTCGTCAGATTGTGGTCATGAAGATTTTCTCCGAGCTGACGTTTGAAGAAATCGCCGGAGTGCTGGAATTACCATCGGCAACAGCAGCCACTCGATACCGTCGAGCCATCATGAAGCTGGAAGAAGAATTAAGGAGAAGCTCATGAGTGAACTGGAACTGAGAATTCGGGCTTTGTCTTTGCGTACGCCCGATCATTCTTTGGATGATCGAGTCCTTGCAGCCCTCCGGCATTCCGATGTGACTCAACCCACGGAATTATCCACTGCGGAGAAGGCGATCACTCCTGACAACGTTGGGTTTTCTCCGGCGCTGAATACGAATCGTCGCGGTACGGTCGTCACCTCCGGCTGGATCGTGGCGTCGGTTTCCATGCTGATTGGAACCGTAGTGGGAAACTCCCTGCCGTCGATCAGTTCACTACAAGCACAGCGAAACATGTCCATGAATCCGGACCAAACAGCGGGGATCGTTGGTTTTGAACGCAGGGAATCGGCCAATGGATCTGTGGAACCGCGATTGTCCGAACCGGGTGATTCGACCGTGACAGGGAACGTTCGAGTCGGTTCCGGCTCAGTTGCTTCTCAGATCGTGGAATCGATCTGGATCTCCCCAACCGCCGCTGCTGTGGCGTGGGAGCAACAAACCGGCCAAATCTTCAATGTCGTTAATCATGTCAGCGACCGCCGTTTTGATATGTGCCGTGAGTGCCATCGCGTTGGCGGTTGATTTTGGAAGAACCGCTGAACTCCGTGAAATTCGTGTCTCACTCGCCTAGAATAGGGAGTTCAATGATTCTGTCAGTTTGCCGTTGCCGGGCACTTACAGGCAACTGTTTATAAGGGTTTCGCTCCGGGCGGTGCGGATGCCCTTCACGGAACATCTTGACATTTTGTTTCTCCGACCTGACCTGAACAACGCCCGTCACTGACTGCCCCTTTTAACTCCCGCCTCGCCCCACCTTCGATTTGATCCATGAAAAAGCTGCCCCTGCACATCACACTTCTCCTCTTTACTCTTTCCGGTTGCGGCAGCAGTTCGGACATCCGCGAATACGAGGTCGCACGGGAAGACGAAAAGGTTCTCACATCGGATCTTCTTCGTGATCAGTTTGAAGCGGTTCCATTTCGCTGGGAAGTCCCGAAAGACTGGGTTGCGGCTCAAAACGATCAGTTCAGTGCGTTTGCCTGGACTGCGGGGCCGTCGGATGCGTCTGCTCGAATTACGGTCAGCGATCTGCCCGGAACTGCTGGAGTCGAGCCGCAGTTTGTGCGATGGCGAGGACAGTTACAGCTTCCGGAAATTGATCCGGCCGAGATGATGAAGGATGTCGAGACGCTGACGTTGAAGGGGCTAACAGGCCAATGGATAGCGATCAAGAGTGATACGGAAACGATCCTTGGCATGATCGCCAGCTACAAAGACAAGTTATGGGTCTTCAAGTATCGAAGTTCGAATTCTACGGCAGAAGTACAACGAGCCGCCTTTCGAAGTTTTTGTGAATCACTCAACGTTGAATAAACTGCTCGAACCAAAGATGGAAGAGAGTATCAACTCCAGCCATTAACGACACATACGAGTAACTCGTGCCCCAAACACGATAATAAATCAGAGGAAACCGTCATGTCTTCAACCACATTGCCTGGTGATCTTTCGTCCGGTCGAAAAGACGGCGAAGCATTCCCGCAAGAACTGGAAAACTCCTTGATGACCGCGGTACGAGCGTTGGCTTCGTTGAAGCTGACGTGCGTGCTGTTCATCCTGGCAATGTTCATTGTATTCGTCGGCAGCCTGGCACAGGCTCGTCGAGACGTCTGGCAAGTCATGGCAGAGTACTTCCGGACGTACATCGCATGGATTCAGGTTCGAGATCTTTTCCCTCCGTCGATGTTTGGTGACCAGGGAGACAAGATTGCAGACAGCCTCGGTATCTTCGGAAAGATTCCTTTCCCAGGAGGCTGGACGATCGGCTGGATCATGCTTGCGAATCTCACGACAGCTCATGCACTAAAGTTTCGCGTTCGAGCGGAAGGTCTGAGATTGGCAGCCGGGATCGGCCTTGTAGTTGTCGGCCTGATCCTGACGGCCGGTGTCGTCATTACGGGCAACATGCAGACAGGGGTGGAGTACGGTGATACGGTGTTGGGCCCCGGACAAATTTGGTATCTCCTTCTGAGTGTTCTTGGTATCTCGGGACTGGCAGCTCTGGCCACAGCGATCCTTGCCAAAACCAGTTCAAAGCTGACTCGAGGCGTCATGCTGCTGATCGCGGTGTCATTGATCGGAGTCCTGCTTTACTTCGTGCTCGGCGGTGAAAAAGCGAGGCTTAACCTTTCTTCCATGAGAATTCTGTGGCAGCTTCTCAAGGGCGCTGCGTGTTCGCTGGTTCTGCTGTTAGGGTCTAACCTGCTGTTCGACAAACGCGGAGGCATCGCGTTACTGCATTTTGGTGTCGCGATGCTCATGATCAGTGAACTTCAGGTCGGTCTGCTGGCCAAGGAGAACATGCTGTCGTTGGTGGAAGGAGAAACATCGGGGTTCATCAGAGATATCCGCGAACGTGAACTGGCTATCATCACGCAGAAAACGGATGGCAAAGATCAGGTCCTTGTGATTCCCGAAGAACGATTGCTGAAGGCAGCGACAGCAGCTCCGGAGAAATCAGACGAAGCGGCTATTTCACCGCCAGCCCCCGGTCAAGTTATCAGCCTTCCCTCCTTGCCGTTTGATGTAGTTGTCCGTGAGTTTCAGCGCAACAGTCGATTGCGGGGCTTGATTCCTGGTGACAAATTGCGAACCGATGCCGGCTTGGGATCGTTTGCTGCTCCCGAACGACTGGAGCCCGTCACAGGGATGGATGACTCACACGATCAAAGCGCCATTTATATCGACGTGGTCAGCCGCGATGGTGGAAAAGTTCTGCAGACGATGCTGGTGGCTCAGAACGTCAGCGAACTGCGCGGCGCGCCGCTCGCGGAAAAAGCCACGGTTGATGGCAAGGACTACTTCTTCTACCTGCGATTTCAG
>CANHVD010000675.1 GCA_947463775.1 Planctomycetaceae bacterium
GAATCGCACGCCCACAGGAAGAGAGCAAACACAACTAAGGAGAATCCGGCAGAGAATGTCGTGTAGGAGATCGTGCCTCCTCGCTGACTCATCATCCAGTAATTCCACTTGCGGTGTTCGGCATTTGGGGGCGGCACAAAAGGTGGCTCCATAATGCTGCCACTCCATCGCTGAATGCGTTCTGATGATGGCAGGACCGGGTCCTCAGCAAGCTTCACGGCCTTTTGTTCGTTCACGAGCTCAGCCGGGACGTTGTAAAGCGTAGAACCGCAGGACCAGCACCACGCAACAAACATGAGACCGACTCCGGGCCCAATGAGCGATCGCGCAGCAGACGCTCCTTTCGATCGAACCAGATCACAGGCCAGGGTTCCGCAAATCGCGGGAATCGACCACGTAAGAAATCCCAAAGGGCCGCCATCGATCCCCATCGGATTAGAATTTACCCACAGGAAATTGAACCAGCCAGAGAGAACAACATGCAGCAATCCGGAGAATGCCGCATATCCCATGCGCACTCTGGAAGAAGCTCCAATCACTGGCAGAATCCAGAGTGATGTGACTGCAATGTGTAACAGGGTTTGAAACAGATTTCTCTTAAACAGCGTTCCCAACACAACAGTCGTGTCTTCTGTCCGAAACTTCTGCACGATTGCGGATAAGTCGCAGAACGAATACCAGACGATTGCGATTGCAGCGAGGCTCAGGATTCGTCGGATGGCTCTGGCCCATGGCATCTGACCGCCCTGCTGTAGTCGTCGCCCGAGGCTGAGCTGCATTGCAAAGCCTGCCGCGAACAGAAACTGCGGCATGATCGTATCTGCGTAACTGCAATAGTCGTGACTATGCTTCAGGATTCGCGGACAGACCTCATAGCTTCCCAGAAAGTTGACCAGCAACATGCCAACCATCGTGTAGCCGCGAAACTGATCAAGTGCCGCCAATCGGGCCGGAGAATTGCTCGATATGTCCGACATCTTGACCGACCCGCCTTTCCGTGGCATTATGAATGCCGGAAGCAACTTCAAATGGCGCGACTCTCAGGACGACTTTTCACTCGTGAAGCCGAAGTGAGAAAAATGCTGATCCAGCAATTCAATCATCGAGTACACAAACTGTCGATGACGCGAGCCGAAGTGTACTCGGATGCCAATCACTTTGTCTGCCCATCCACGAGCACTGCCGCCATTCTGGTCGAATTCCTGAGCCATCGCGGTCCAGTCACACACCATCTCAATCAAATCAACGTCTGACATATCATCAGGCTGCAGATGAAATTCAGGATGGTGACGATTCACCGACATATGGTGCCGAACGGCCTCTTCGATTTGCTCAGCAACGCCATCAGGATAATGAAAGAATTCGCCGTTTCTGCGACAACGATGAAACTCTGTCAGCCAGATGTACGGGATTCTCTCTTCCGGTCCGAACTTGGACGCATCGTGATTCTGTCCACGAATCAGCAGCTCTGCACCATACTCTGTAATGTCGGCCATTACAGCCAGGCAAGTCCGAACTCGTCCAATGTGCGCGATGGTACGACGTTCGTAGAACTCAATCATCGCAGCAGTGGGCTGAGGAGAAAAATCTGACATGAGAGCACCTGCATCACAATCCGTCCCGCAGCACAACAATTGCACTGTGATGTTTCGACGGACTGCAGGATCTCAGTTTTCCCTCGGCAGGACAACCTTTCACTGACAGGGCAATCAAGGACCTAAAGTTGGGCCATCTGGGCCGTCGCGCGACGCTCCTGAAGTCGGCTCAATAACCGCTGCTGTTCCGCTGCCGTCAGTGTCACCTTGGCAGACGCTTCGAACGGCTTCAGTTCAGTTGTCATCAGGTTCTCCTTCAGATCCACACCCGGAATCCGTCCGCTGATCCATCGCAGGGACTCGGCTGGATTTTCGCAGAAGCCTTCATAGGTGACTTCGACCAGACGATCCGCCGGAATGTGCTTCAACTGTTGATCCAGTTGTCGCTCAATCTCCAGAATCTGGTCACATACGTCGTCTACATATCGCAGGGGATCCTGCGTTGTATCCGACGATTGACTATGCAACCCCCAGCCTACGGCTTTATCACCCTGAACCTGTTCGCGAGCATTAATCAAGGACTGAGCAACCAACAGAGGATTCCGCCGCACGACGACAAAACTGGCCTGAGGAAGCACCTTTGACAACAGATCCAGACATCCTGTGTTGCGATTATTCTTATTCAGGAATGGCTTCCCAAACGCCTGGCTCCACGCCGAGAAGAATGATCGCATCTCCTGCTGCTCTGATTCGTTCAAATCTGTGCGAGGAACATAACGATCATCACCCAGCCATTTATTCCATAGGCTGAAGCCATCGTTTGGACCATGTAACCGGGCCGTCTGACCGTAGAAATTGTGGAAGTCGGCTGAGTCACGTTTCGGCATCCAGTTCAACAATCGACTTGCGGTGACAGGCGATTTCGGAAACATCGACGTCATGTTCGTGACGTAGCTGACATCCATGTATCTGGCTAAGGTCTGATAAACCAACGTCGTCCCGCTTCGAGGTGCTCCAACCACCAGCACGACCGGCAGGACAGAAGGAGCAGCCTTTTTGAGTGTTCGAGTTTCCTTTCCTTCGAGCACCGCATCAACAGGCATGGCCAACAAACGCAAAGCGAAATGGAACAATGCAGCGTATGCGGCTCGTTTGCCGGAGGTCAGCATTCTGAAAAGCAAGCCCACGGGATTCCGGAAGTTGCTGGTATGAGAGTTCCTGTGCGGCACTTGTTTTCCCTGACTTGAATCGAGATATCACGATCTCTTGATCATCACGTAATGGATTGAGTATGCCCGATGCAATTTTCTCGGTGACGCCAATCAGAGGAAAACGCCGCCCGGCAAAACAAAATTAACGCCGCAGAGCCAAATGCATGTTGTTGTTGACGAAACGCAACACGCAAATGTGACAAATATCAACAGGGTGATGCGTTGGCAGAGACCAGCCGATCAGGAGTGACGCAGGCGTTCCGGCCATGAGCAGAAGAATTACTCATTCGCAGGCCCGGATTTCATGAGACACTTTTTTGCTGACCAATTGCCCAATCACCTGCCCAGCCAGCCGCATGTAGAACATGGGCACAAAGTAGATCATCAGGAAACATGCCGCGGCGCAGCTGATTGTCAACACATTCCATTGGTTATAGATACCCAAACACAATAAGCCCAATGGAGCAAACGAGATCGAGACTCCGGTCAAGGCGCCGACGACAACAAACAATGGTGAATTCAGACGACGAACCCAGATCTCACTGATCTTAACCGTGACTGTGTTTCCAGGAACGACACGGTCCGTGCTTTCCGGAGCCTGATAGGGGTTCTCGTTCATAGGGCCTTCACCATCTCGAATCACAAAGGGTTGGTATCAGGGGCTTTGGGGCTTTTTTCATTTCAGAGGCAAAAGACAACATTCCAGTACTCGCTCATCATTCGAAAGAACGTACAGCATCGATACGTAGATAATCAATTTCTCAAATTACGGCTCAACAAGAATTCAGGTTCCCGCCAGGGACCAGATTCAGTTGCTGCTGAGAAACTTGTCATCGATTCGGTTACGATGTCTACTCTCACCTGCTCCAAAGCATCGTTATAAGTCTTTCGACAAGGTCATCTATGCGCATCCCATTTTCAATTCGAGTCACCGCCGTCACGTTTTCTCTGCTGGCAGGTCTGGCTTTGTTTGCTGACGATAAGGTTGCGACCAATCCAGAGGCTCCCACCGACAGCAAGATGCAGGAACCCTTGTATGATCAGGAAGGTCGATTGCTTCAACCTGTCGGCTATGAGAA
>CANHVD010000676.1 GCA_947463775.1 Planctomycetaceae bacterium
CGATTGCGAACTTCGTCCGATTCCTCGGTTAGATTGAAAGCCTTCTGAGCCGACCCGCCCAGCACAAGATCATAAGCTTCCTGAGTGTAACGGTCCTGTTGCTGGAAGCTGACAGACGAATCCAGGTTGCGACGAAAGCGATCCAGTTCGCGTCGAAGTGAATCGCGATCCTGCAAGCGAGGTGTTTCAACACCTTTCGGCATCGAAAACTTGCCATCAACGCGCATGCCGTCGAGCGGTTCGTATTGCTGTCCTAGATCACCGGCACCGTAAACATCCGCCACCATGCTGTTCGCCAGCGCGACAAACGGAGGCATTCCGGGACGATTCGGGCCTTTGAATTTTGCGGCCACTGAACCCATTGAAGGGTAACCGCCACCCTGACGACCAATTTCGCTGCGTTGAGCTTTGGGGTTGGCTGCCTGGAACGTAATCGGAGTATGGTTGCTGGCACCTGCATCCATTGAACGAATGATGGCAAACTTGTCCATCATCGCCGCCTGCAATGGCATGTGCTCACAGATGTCAATGCCCGGCACGCAGGTAGAAATTGGTTTGAAGGGCCCGCGAATTTCGGGGCTCATTTCGGGCTTCATGTCCCACATGTCGATCTGACTGGGGCCACCGGAAAGCCAGATCTGAATGACCGATGTGGCTCGTTTTTTGTTTTCGGCAAGACCGCCTTGAGCCTTTGCCTGCAACAGTGAAGGAAGCGACAGCCCCGCAGCTCCTGTTAAACCAGCCTGCAGAATCCAGCGGCGGCGGCCGATTCGGAGTAGCGGATTTGCTTCCGGGCCGAAGAGCTGCCCCATAGCGTTAGTTGAATGCGAGACGATCCGGCTCGAGGCGAGATGGCTCGCCGAGTTGAGGATTGGGCTGGAACTGGACATTTGAGCCTCCAAGTTACGAAATCCATGCCTCGCCTAGTGCCTGTGGTATCAGGATCTATCGTCAACTTCAAGCCGGAAATCCGGTTTGGGTTGAATGATGACGGGTTCGCACATTCAATAATGGCGAATTTTCCCCCGAGTTCAGTGGTTTGAGCGTACTCCGCGAGAAGCTGCGGTACCCTGTTACTCGGCCGTTTCTGAATAAGACGTCTCGAGAAGTCATGATTGTGCCTCCTTCCTCCACCTCCATGTTTCCCGGTTTCCAGATGCGATTCGCTGCAATTCTTTTGGTTTTGTCAGCCTGGTGCTGGCCGGTCGCGGCGGAGGACGCCGCCGTCGATGGATCTGTGACAATTGACGTGTTGTCAATGGGCTTCAATGGCGTGGGGCGAGTCGGTAATTGGCTTCCCATTCGCCTGCAGGTGCACGGATTGGCAGCAACGCACGAATGTATCCTAACGGTTATTGCCAGCGATGCCCGCGGGGACCAGTGTGAAAGTAAAGTGGCGGCTGCAGTCTCTGATTCCTCTGGAGCACTGGATATCCGAGGAGTGTTCATGACCGGCCGTCTCGACGGTCCGGTGCGGCTTCGCCTCGAAGACGCCGACGGAAAAATTCTTTGGCAACATTCAGTGCCTTGTCGAGCAGTCGGGAATTCTGTTGAAACAGAACGATCCGAATCCGATTTAACGGTTCCGGTTGTTGCCGAGATGAAACTGCTTCGTCATCACTCGCAAACAGTTCTCGTGGCCGGAACGCCAGCCGGGCTTGGCGAACTTGATAAAGAATTAGCTGCGAATGAATCGACTCGCGATGAATTGTCATTGCTCAGAGTTGGCGCGCTGAGCGATTTTCCGGAGACGCGTCGTGGGCTTGATTCCGTCGACACCATTTTGCTTGTAACGGAATATGGCTTGTCAGAAAATCAGACCGAAGCCATTCGAGAATGGGTGTTGACCGGGGGAAATCTTCTGGTCAGTTGTGGAGAAAACCTGCCCCAGTTTCTGACAAGCCCGATTGGTCAGTGGCTTCAGCCGGTGTTTGGTATCGACCAAAATCTTTTGGCAAGTAAGGATCTGACTGCTCTGCAAAACTTTGTTTCAGGGTCCAGCCAGCTTCAGACAAATCGCTATGACGTACCGATCGTAAGACTTGGTGCTGACCAGCCGCGGATTATTGTCAACTCCATCAACGGTCCCTTGATTTCTCGAATCAGTTCAGGGGCTGGCGTCATCACGATGTTGGCCGTCGACCTGAATCTCAAGCCACTGGATCGATGGCTGTCGCTCTCGGATCTTTACGAAACTCTGCTGTTTGGCAGAATCCTTGAAGTAGGCACCGAACAGACGCGTCGAGGCGGCAGGATCTCCAGCAGCGGAGTCACTGACATTGCAACTCAACTGGCAAATGCTGCTGATGCTATCCCGGCGAATGAACGCTGGTCGAGCTGGCATGCGATGTTAATGATGCTGGTCTATCTGGTCGTCATTGGCCCGCTGGACTATCTTCTGGTGGTCAAATTGCTGCAACGTCCTCGACTAACGTGGTTGACATTTCCGTCAATGTTGGTGCTGGCCTGTGGTCTGACCCTGTGGTGGTCTGGCAGTCAGCGTGCGGCGGCGACTGTTCGCCAGATACACCTGCTGGATGTGTCGCAAGGAGAATCAAGGCAGTTTGTGCGAACGCGTTCGTGGAGCAGCTTGTCGACATCACAGTCTCAATATGGAAGTGTGTCAGTAACAGACTTTCTTCCCGCAGTAGCTTCGGCCAATGTCAGTGAGAAAACCCTGATGTGGCATGGCCGCAGCGAGGATGTCTACGGTGGATTGTATCGACCGGGCGGGGCCGGTTTGGGGCAGCAGTCCAGCCGACGAACAGAAATCGGGGAAGCAAAATTCACATCAGTGCCTTTAATGGCAGATGGTTCCCGGGCGTTTCTGGCGGAGTCGTTTTCGGGCTCCAGCGAGTCACCCTTGTTTGAGTCACAGCTTGTGATGCCGGGGACTGGATTGCTTGAAGGCAGTTTTGAACATCATCTTCCCGGTGCTGTACGCGACTGGGTGATTGTGTTTGGAAATCGAGCCTATTTCCCGGCGGAAAAGGCCGACGAAAATTTCCGCCGTATAGAACCCGGACAGAAGTGGACTCGAGAAGCAGGTCGTCTTCGAATTGCCGAGATTCGTGATTTCCTGAGAGGCACGCGAATTATTGCGGGGGGACCTAAGAAATCTAACGCGGACGGTCCAACATCAACGCAGGTCCAGACGGAGTACAATGTCAATGGAGCAAATCCGTTCGACATCTTGCTGATGACGTCACTCTATCAGTCGGCCGGTGCTGAAAATTATGTGAAGCTAAAGAACGAATACCTTCGCCGCGACGAAGTCGGAAGCGCTCTGCAACTGAACACCGCACTTCTGATCGGCGTCATCGATACGCCGCTGAGTCAACTCGCTCTCGATGATCAAACCGTAGAGCCGACTTCCACTGGAACAGTGGTTCGATTATTTCTGCCAGTGAAACGAGCCAGCGCTTCAAACATGCTGGATTTGGCGGACCCCAATGCAGACAAGAATACT
This sequence comes from Planctomycetaceae bacterium, assembly GCA_947463775.1. Taxonomy (GTDB): domain Bacteria; phylum Planctomycetota; class Planctomycetia; order Planctomycetales; family Planctomycetaceae; genus SXXK01. Next base: position 3,470 of record CANHVD010000676.1, read on the forward strand.
GAAGCCGTTCCGGAAGGTGCGGAGCAGAAAAAGCAGGATTAGTCGGGACGATCCAGTGTGAGCCCGAAATCGCGTTGAAAAGCCTTCTGCCGCCGCCGATATTTTGATCTTTCCTCCCGTTTTCTTTTTGACGCAGATCACTTCAGCGTGGCGAGGGAAGGTCGATCTGTTCAATCGCCTGAAATAGTGCATCCAGCTTTTGCTGAGAAGTACGACCGTGGTGAAAGTCGTCGCACCCGAGCATTCCGAGTCCCATTGATATTGAATGCGAGGATATCTCGGAAGCGATTTCTCTCGCAGCCGAATGAATCTGACGAATGCCAGTGCCTCGAATCAGCGAGGCAACATTGTC
>CANHVD010000677.1 GCA_947463775.1 Planctomycetaceae bacterium
GCCTGGTCTGTCACCTTGCAATTATTGGCGACGTTGCCTTTGACGTTACCGTGAGCATCCCAGCCGCTGTGAAAAATGCTTACATAACGAACGCCGCGTTCGACCATGCGACGTGCCAGCAAACAAGCCCGAGCAAACGATGGCTTGTCAGGATCGCAACCATACATCTCCAGAGTCTCGGCTGTTTCACTTCCCAGATCCATCAGAGCCGGAGCCGACGTCTGTAGCCGAGCCGCCATTTCAAACGACGCAATGCGAGTAGCAATTTCAGGATCGTGGACGGCTTCCAGCCGATGTTTATTGAGCCGATTAATCAGTGAAAAGGTTTCTGACTGAAGTTCATTGCTGACACCAGCAGGCGTTGTCACATTAAGAATCGGCGGCCCCTGACTACGAAACTGCACGCCGGTGTAAACGGTCGGCAGAAATCCACTGGACCACAGCGATGCACCTCCGCTGATTCCATCACCAGTGCTCATGACGACAAACGAAGGCAGTTCCTTCGTCTCAGAGCCCAGCCCATATAACAGCCACGAACCAATGCTCGGTCGACCCGGCTGAGAAAACCCCGTATTCATCAGTAACTGTGCCGGGGCATGATTGAACTGATCGGTATGCATCGACTTAATCAGACATATCTCATCCGCGATTGATGCCAGATGGGGCAGGGCGGAGGACAATTCGGCTCCGGATTGCCCATGCCGAGAAAACTCAAACTGAGGCCCCATGACTGCAGCGTCGGGCTGAATAAACGCATATCTCTGACCGCCAATCACGGACGGCGGTAAAGGCTTCCCGGATAGTTCCGTCAACATCGGTTTGTTGTCGAACATTTCCAGTTGGCTTGGAGCGCCCGCCATGAACAAATGAATGACAGCCTTCGCCTTCCCCGGAAAATGAGGAGGTCGAACGGCGAGCGGATCGGTCGATATGATATCCGCTTTAGCGTTATCACAAAGAAGTCCTCCCAACGCGAACGCCCCAAGTCCAGACGTCAGTTCCGACAAAAAATATCGCCGTGCAAGCGGTGAAAACATCTTCATCTCTGACGGTCCTGATAGAGTCACAAAAAGCGTGAATGGTGTTAATCTTTACCCGACAAGAACCGAACTATGTCACGGGGCTGTTCCTGACTGGCCCCCCCCATGTTTAGTGTTTCAGGAGGACCGTGCATATGTTGCCAGCATAAACCCTTGAATTTTGCCCTTCTCCCCCTCGAGGGAGAAGGTGGCCGCCAGGCCGGATGAGGGGGCAAACATGGCGCTGTCCAGCTAAGGCCGCATCACTACTTCATCCAATGCAAACAATGCTCGTGAAAGAGCAGTCCATGTCGCCGACTCTGCAAGCGAGTTTGCATCAACATTCGCGGCGTTCTTACCCGTCAGCTCTGCCGCCTGTTCAGGATGCTCCTGAAACATTGTGCGATGCATCACGACAAAACCCTTCAACGCCGCTAATTCGGCCTCATCGGGACCACGGGTCAGAAGCCGTCGAAACAGCTTGACGATCCTCTGGCCATCTTCAGAATCATGCCCCTTCAACAGATGATCACCAGAGGCTCGTGCCAAATCGACAAACATCGGATCGTTCAACAGCGTCAGCGCCTGCAAGGGAGTATTCGAACGATTCCGCCGAGCAATGCAGGCTTCCCCGGTAGGCCCATCAAACGTCGTCACCATCGCAAATGGCGCGGTGCGTTTGATGAAGGTATAAATGCTGCGACGATAACGATCTTCACCGTTGCTGACATCCCAGCCCGGGCTGCCGAACGCGACTTCCGTGATCCCCGACGGCTGAATAGGCCGAACGGGCGGGCCGCCTTGTTTCTTTGATAACACCCCGGCCGCCTGAACAATCGAGTCTCTGACGATCTCCGCATCCAGCCGAAATCGAGGCGCATAAGACAGCAATCGATTCTCGGGATCTTTTGCAACCGATTCATCACGCTGGTTAGCTGCCTGTCGATACACGCTGCTCAGCACAATCCGACGATGCAGTGACTTCAGGGACCAGTGATCCGCATCCATAAATGTCACTGCCAGCCAATCCAGCAATTCCGGATGACTGGGTTCTGTTCCCTGAATTCCAAAATCATCGACCGTCGCCACAATACCACGCCCAAAGAACGCCGCCCACTGACGATTCGCAATCACTCGCGCGGTCAAAGGATTTTTTCGATGCACGAGCCATTGTGCGAATCCCAGCCTCGAACGAGGAAACTCGTCCGGCCACTGATGCAGAAACTCAGGAGTCCCCGAATCCAGTTGTTCTTTGGCCTGCAGATACTCACCCCGATGATGCCGATAAGTTGGACGCGGGTTTTCAGCAGGCCGTTCCCGCATCACAAGTGTCGTCGTAGACTCAACGGGAGCCAAAAGCCGTCTGATCTGTTCCGATTGCTTCACAACTTCGGGTGCATTCAGCAAGAACGCGTTCATCAATTGAGTCTTATCGCCCGACGTTAACTGATCCGGCTGCTTCAACAGCAGCAGCTCCTCAGACTCCGATAGTCGATGAGCCACCGGAGAACGATCACTATTCGCTGCAGAGAATCGAAAGCGTCCCAGCGAACTTGCGAAGTGTCTTCCGAAGATCATCTGAACCTTCACGGCCGTAAACGGCGGAATCGGCTTTTCGAAAACATAGACTGCTGAATGCCGCTGTCCTTCTTCACCTGCAATCGACCAGCCCGTCTGGACATCCCCATCCAGAGTCAATGCGGCCGACGTGGGCATGTTCCCGAACTTGTTTCGAGTGTAGCTCTCTGTCGCCGAAGTCACTTTCGCCGGAACATCGCCCGCCAAAACAGAAAGCTCGTTGAGATAGAAATCGCCGAGCGATCCCTCATAGTAAGTCGTCCCCGGCCCACCTCCCGGCAAACGCTCATCCGGCAGCGCTTCCAGTCGCAGGGCGGTGATCGGTTCCGTTGACGCTCCCAAAATGATCTCATAGCGATCCTGTTTCGTCGTATCTCCCGTCGCCAGAATCGAAGCGTCATCCAAAATAGTCAGATGAGGGAGATTTGAAGTCGCCGCAAGCGGTTTCAGAGGCGTCCAGGCAACAACCTTCGGCCTGCTCGCATTGCTCCATTCCTCAAACTTCTTCATAACCAGTTCGCTCCGCCGGGTATCTTGTTCGGCCGGTGACAGCGATTTTCCGACGGCCAGCCGAAATGCGCCAAGAACATGGCGAGCCCCATGATTCTGAATCAGTCGCACACGTAACCCAACTGGCACCTTTGTCGAACCAAGCTTCATCAACGCTTCCCGAAGACGATCTGGGTCCAGTGACAATGTCGCCTCGGCCGAGGCCGGAATGCCTTGTCCATTGTCGATCGCCCACCCTGTCTCCAGCTTCCCGTCGATACAAAACGCCGCGGCATAGTTTGCCTGCTCCACGGATGCCGTCACTTCTTTAATCGGAAGCTGAACTTCTGCCTCGGTCGAGCGATCGTCCTGAGAATCCACTTTCTGAAACAGACTCAACTGCACTTCACTCAACACGAAGTTCCCGTTATCTGCTCGCCCCGGTCCGGCATACTGATCCTTCTTAAAAGCACTCAAACGCAGCGATGTCGCTGCGGCGATATCGGCAACTTCCAAATCAATCACATAAGTCGTTCGAGCGGACACATTCCCCGAAGCCACCACCACATCGAGACCATCGATTGTCAGTTTCTCATCTCCCTCGCCAGCAGCGTTCGTGATTCGCGAAGGAAGCACCTCCAGTTGTTCAAGCGGCCAATGCTTCGGCAATTCATGAAGCAGCTGGCCCGCTTTCTGTCGATTTGCAGCCTCCTGCCGCAAC
>CANHVD010000678.1 GCA_947463775.1 Planctomycetaceae bacterium
AGTGATGACTGTGATCGCCTATCGTGGACATGCGGGAGGACAGGAAGAAGCTCGGGCTGTCGCTGACTGGAGTGAGAATAACAAGGCACCGTCATGGACTACAGAAGTGATTCCGGGAGCAGCTGACAACGAGGAATCCCCAGTGCTGTACGTCTTCCGCAAGGAGCAGTAGAGCCAACCGCTTGGTAAAAAAAAATCTATCGTCCGCCGAGACTCATATCGAAGCGTCGTCGCAGAAGACTTTCACCGAGAAGACTCACGGCCGCAAAAGCCAGGGTTCCCAGCGCGGTGGAAGTGAAGACGGTGGCGTAAAGTTCAGCCATGTCCAGAGAAGCCGATTTTCGCTGAATCATAGCCCCAAGCCCGGGCTGCCCGGAGCCAACAAAGAACTCACCGACGATCGCGCCGACGATGGCCGAGCCGCTTGCGATTCGGATACCAGAGAAAAGAAACGGCAAAGAGCAGGGCACTCGCAACTTCAGCAAAGTCTGCAAACGCGTGGCCCCATTCAGCCGAAATAGATCCAGCAGGTTGGGATCAATTTGAAGTAGGCCGGTTGTGGTATTCGTGATGATCGGGAAGAGACTGATCACGGAAGACACGAGAGCGATGCTGAAGAATCCTCGCCCGAATGAGACAATCACTATCGGAGCAATCGCAATGATCGGGATCGTTTGGAGCAGCACTGCATAAGGATACAGAGCACGCCGGATCAACGTGGACTGAGAAAACACAAAGGCTGACAGAGTGCCGACGATCACGCTTATCGACAAACCCGTAAACGCCGCCAGCGCAGTTCGGAAAGTCGCTTCAAGCAAATCAATCCGAAGTTTCCACGCAGCCGTCGCCACAGCGGCGGGCCCCGGGAAAAGGACCGGATGAATATTTCCCAGCCAGACGGTCAGTTGCCAGACGACGACGAGCAAAACGAAAACAAGAATTTCACGCATGTTCGACCTCCTTTCCGCTGAGTGGAGTTCTGAACAGAGCAGCAGTGACCAATCGCAGATCATCGAAAAACGCTGAAGATTGACGAAAATCAGCCTCACGTGACCTTGGCCCGGAGACCGGAATGGTGTCGACAACGCGTGACGGTGAACCACCAAGAACGATGACACGATCGCTCATAAAAACCGCCTCATGCAGATTATGAGTCACCAGGATCGTGGTCAGATTTTTTTTCTCGTACAGCCCTCGCACATCTTCCTGAAGTCGCAATCGCAGCAGGTCATCAACGGCGGCAAAAGGTTCATCAAGAAGCAGAATATCCGGGCCAGTAGCTAGAGCACGGGCCAGCGATAATCGCATTTGCATGCCACCTGACAGCTCAGACGGTCGTTTGTCAGCATCGGCTGCAGTCAGTCCCACTTGCAGCAGCAGATCTTCGCATTCAGTTGGCGACAATTGTCTTGACCCAGCGTCTGGGCCGAGTTCAAGCGGCAACTTCAGATTATCAGCCGCTGTCCTCCAGGGGAGAAGTGTCGGGTGTTGAAAAACAAAACCGATTCGCCTTGAGGACTCCGCGAAGGTCGAGTGCCGATTCAGTTCTCCGCTGGTTGGCATCAGCAAACCGGCCAGCATCTTGAGCAGAGTGGATTTGCCGCAACCGGAAGGACCGACGATGGACAGGAATTCTCCCTGAACAACATCTAAACAGAGGTTCTGGAAAACCGCTCGTTCCGCACCTTTAAAACGCAGCTCAAGATTGCGCAGGGAAAATGCGGGAGACGGTTTTTCGGAAGCTGAGGGAGGAGACGGCATGAAGATCCGAGCGGAATAACGGGAGCATAAAAGCAGCAGCCCGGTCATCGTAGTCCAGATGACAACGACTTTCACCCGGAAAAAGCTGCAAGATCAAGAGCACATCGGTGCCCGGGGCAGGGTGAAAGGAGGGAAAAACCGGCGGAAACCGACAGAATCGGTCAAAGACGATGGAGAATCTGCCAGAGCCTTAAAAAGTGAAGGAGTCATGTAGCAGACCAGATACTGGCTCAAGTAAACCGCTAGCACTAATATTCCCCAACAAATAGCCCAACAGAAACGCTAAAAATATCGAGTTCCTCCGCTTGAACGAACAAGTCTTCCTCAATCTGATCAGCGGAAAGACACACGGCATTCTCGCTGGAATCGGTCGGCTTGGACTTTCGATTCTGGAGCCCGTTTATCGTGGAGCAATCGGCCTGCGAAACGCTGGGTTTGATTGGGGAATTCGCAAGCCTCGTCGAGTCAACGCTCCGGTGATCAGTGTGGGAAATCTCACCACAGGAGGCACCGGAAAGACGCCAGTCGTGGCTTTGGTCGTGCAAATCCTGCAACAACAGAATCGCATCCCGGGAATCATCAGCCGTGGTTATCGCTCCGTGGACGGGCAGGGCAACGACGAAAAGCGAGTGTTGGAACGGCTCTGTCCGGGAGTTCCCCACGAACAGAATTCATCACGATTTACGGCAGCTCGCAAGCTGATAAGCACGACGGATATCGACACCATCGTGATGGATGATGGATTCCAACATCGAAAGCTTTATCGGGAACTGGACATCGTGCTGATCGATGCCACAAATCCGTTTGGATACGACCATCTGCTGCCGCGAGGGTTGTTGCGAGAACCTCTGACAGCTCTGAAACGCGCGGATGTTGTGCTGATAACTCGCTCAGATATGGTCGCCGAATCAGAGCTTGCAGCGATCGAAGCGCGTGTTCGAAATACCGTTCCGAAACTAGCCGATCGAATTGGCCGAGTAGAGTTTCGTCCTTCTGGCCTGATCGATGGCCAAGGTCGTCGCTATACCGTCGAAGAACTCAGCGACCAGCCAGTGATGTTGGTGAGTGGCATCGGAAATCCCGAAGCGTTTGCAGAGACCTGTCGAAAATCCGGACTGCGTGTTGAGGCGACTCAGTGGTTCCCTGACCACCATCATTACACGAATGAGGACCTGACAGAAATCGCCGAGCGAGCCGCATCCCGGGGCATTAATCGAGTCGTCACGACAGTCAAAGATTTGGTCAAAATCCCGGCTAACATCCCGTTTCTGGCCTTGGAAATCGCAGCCGTCTTCCCGGATCCGAAGCATCGTAAACTACTGGAAAGCCTGTTGTTTGAGGAACCCGGCGACAGAACTCCGGGTTAGCTCACGACAAAGCGAACAGCGAAACTCCAGGCACTTGCTTCACCAGAGGGGCTGAAAGCACGTAGCCAAACACGATAAGCTCCGACAGGAAGTGTTTGAGTGAACTCTTTAGCAGTTCCCTGGATCGTGCTCACACGCAGAATATCCGTCTGCAACGCCGATTCGCTGACAACACGAAGTTCATAACGATCAGCGAACTGCACGGGATCCCAACGAAAAGTGACACGTCCCCCAGCAGTGTTCGGGGGAGTCAGCATTTGCGGCTGGCCACCGATAGTTAAGTTGCGAACAGTGCTCCATGCACTGTGAACGTCATACTCAGCAGAAGCACGGACCTGCCAAGTGTAATTTCCAACGGGCAGACTTGCCGGAGTTGTCCAGACAGTCCGTCTCACTTCAGAAGCCTGATAAATCGTTTTACCGGTTCTCTGATCGCGAAGCACAACATCATAACTTCGAGCACCGAGTACCGGCGACCATCTCAGGGCAGGAGTCCTGTAGAAAGTCGACAGCGGAGTCAGGCTTGGTGACGGGACCGGGACCACAGTGAACGAAATCACTGGTGACCACGAAGTCTTCTCATTCAGGGCGTCAATCGCGCGAACTCTGACTTCGTACATACCCATCGGCAAAGGGTTAGGAAATGTCAGGCTGGTTGAGTTGCTGCTGGAG
>CANHVD010000679.1 GCA_947463775.1 Planctomycetaceae bacterium
CGTCCGAGGCAACAATCAAAACAGTCATCAGCTCTCACCAAATCCGGTTCCACCCGCCAGCATCCTTCACCGGCTTCCATAGGGTGTCCCCTGAGTCAAATCCGGAGTGTAGTCGCAAGCGAAACGTCAGAACAGGCGGATCTGGAATGCTGCGAAAGGCGGCGTGCATGTGCACTGCGATGGGGCCGAGGTCAATTGCAAGACCTCAACTCACTCGTTTAACGGCAAGCCGCAGGCGACTGCGCACCTCGCAACGGTCGCCTGCGGCTTGCCGTTAAACGAAATCTCCAACAAACAATCGCATTCTCAACCCGCAGCACGCAAATTGGTGACAGCAGGCGATTCAGGATCTTCAACCGCCGTCAGCAGATCGGCCGCATGCAGCAACAACAATTGGCGAGCTTCCCGAAAGACTGGAATCGCCCGTTCATCGAGCGGTTCCAGGGTGACTCGGCGAAGCACTTGATTCAATCGCGTGAACAGGCGCTGATCATCTGCATAGTCAAAGAGAATTCTCGCCGAGTGAAAATGCGACACAAACTCTGCAAGGCGATCTGTTGAACGACTGGCCAGACGATTCACCAACTGCTCAATCTGTTGCGGCGAAACTTCTCCCAAGGCCTGGTAGTAGTCCGAGAGCACTTCCGGAACCTGCTCCGCAATGACCCAGTCCAACAACAGTTCCACGACGATATGCCCGAGAAACGGCGGACGGTGATCATAAGGATCTGGCATCAGTCGGCGAAAACGCACGGACAGTTCCGACTCCAGCATCATAAAAGTTGGACAGCGGTGAAATAGGTCATCATCTCGCAGGTGCTGCAGCATTCCTTCCGCCAGAGATTGCTCCTCACCGGCCAGAAGACCAATATGTTGGTTGACTCGATGTGAACGAATGCGCACCTTGCGATCCACAACACTCAACCAATCCGGCACCGCCGTCCCCGCCAGCTTGTGCGGGTTGTCGAGAAACCTGTATCCGTGCGAGAGATAATTCATCTCCGCATTTGAGCGAGTTCTTCAGTTTATGGAAGAGCAACATGCTCAAGAACAGGCGAGTCCCGTCCGTTCAGCACTTCACGCCCAGCATGATAGAATTCAGGCCGCTGCCGATGCCCAGCAGAGCTAGCTGAGATCCTGGTTTTGGCGGGTCCTGTTCAAGGCCCATCGACATGGCCATGGGCAACGCGGCGGCGCCGGTATTGCCAAGAACTTCCACGGTGGGAAAATCCAATGCCGGGTTCAACTTCAATCGCTCCATCAGCAGAGTTCGATGCTGACGGCCGACCTGATGAGTGAACACGCGATCCACGTCTTCGTTTTTCCAGCTCAGCGTCTGCTTTGCCTGCTCCCACGCTTTTTGTGCCAGAGCAACTCCTGCATGCAGTAAGCCCTCAGAGTCAGTTTCCATGCGAGGCCGGCCGTCGCCGTGTCGGCCTGTTTCGACTCCGCCAGCACACATCTTGTGAGCGGACGAGTCAGACAAAAATGCGCCGCCCAGAAGTCGGCGCCCAGTCTTACTGAGCTTTCGATCACATAACAAAATCGCGGCAGATCCGGAGCCGATTGTCAGCGACGCGAAAGCAGGTTTGATGCTTTGCCTAGTCAACGTCGAATCGTGCAGCAGACTGTCGATTGTTCCTTCGACCAGATCTCGACCGCTTTCTGTTCCGACCACAATCCCGGCTCGAATTCGCCCCAGTTCAATCATGTCGGCGATAACCAGCATCCCGTTCAGCAGGCCCAGACAGGCGTTGCTGACATCCATCACCAGTGACGAAGCAGGCAGACCGACACCCGCGTGAACTCCGGCGGCTGTGGCAGGTTCCATCTGATCTCGACAAACGGACCCGTGAATCAAGGCTCCGACATGTCGATGATCAAGTCCGGATTTCTCCAGAACCGCTCGAGCCGTTTGCGTACTAATGGTTCCGGGCAGAGTTCCGGGCTCAAACCAGCGTCTTTCCTTGATCCCGGTCATCAGCTCCAGACGTCCCGGCGGCAAGCCAAGACGCTGATAAACCGGGGCTAATCGCTGTTCGATCTCATCCGACGAGATCACACAGGGAGGCAGCGTATGCGCAACGGCTTCGATGCAGACGTGTTCGTAACGCATACTGAGAACAGCTTCAGAGTTGATTCAAGGGGCAAAAACTCACAAGCGGCGGAGTGTAGCGGCGACTCGGTTTGGCCTCAACCAGCCCTGCGAACGGGAAATTGTGGGGGCGAGTCAGTTGAGCCCGGCACTGCGAAGCCTAGAATGCGGGAAACCAGAAGGAAGATTTTTCCTGCTGAATGCTGACTGTTCAGCCAGCTCACACTTCTGTGTTGTCAGGATGAAGGATAATTCAAATGCCGTATACATTGCCCGCACTGCCCTACGCGTACAACGCGCTGGAACCACACTTTGATGCTCGCACGATGGAAATCCATCACACCAAGCATCATCAGGCTTACATCAACAACGTTAACACCGCACTGGCAGATTCACCACTGCTGAACAAGTCTGTGGAAGATCTTGTCAGCGACCTGAACGCTGTGCCAGAGGCAGTTCGCACTGCCGTTCGTAACAATGGTGGCGGCCACGCGAATCATGCACTTTTCTGGACCATTCTTTCGCCAACCGGCGGCGGCAAGCCAGCTGGTGATCTGGCTGCAGCAATCGATAAGGCCTGTGGAAGCTTCGACGCTTTCAAGGAGCAGTTCGGCAAGGCTGCTACAACTCGCTTCGGCAGCGGCTGGGCGTGGCTGAGCGTTAAGTCTGACGGATCTCTGGTTGTTGAAAGCACAGCAAACCAGGATTCACCACTGTCAGAAGGTCGCACACCAATTCTTGGACTCGACGTCTGGGAACACGCTTACTACCTGCACTATCAGAACCGACGCCCTGATTACATCGGCGCGTTCTGGAACGTTGTGAACTGGGCCGAAGTCGCTCGCCGATTCGCTGCAGCGAAAGGCTAGTGCTGAGTCAGAAATTGATTCTCGAGTAGAATGGGCATTCGTGCCCGTCCTAAGCTCAGTCGGACAAGAATGTCCAACCGACATTAAAAAAGAAAGCCGTGCGAATCACTTGATCCGCACGGCTTCTTTTGTTTTCTGAAATCAAAAATCTGAAATCAAAAATCTGAAATCAAAAATCTGAAATCAAAAATCTGAAATCAAAAATCTGCAATCGAAAATCGAAAATCGAAAATCGAAAACTCACTCCCCGATGCCGCCTCCGGTCGCCCCCTGCATGTCTTCCATGCGTTTGAGCACATCTTTGTACTCATAATCGACGGCCATGATTTCGCCGTAGTGATGTTCGGCTTGTTCAGTCTTGCCGGCCTTCTCATAAATCCGGCCCAGCAGATAGTGAGCCGTCTTGAATGCATCCGGGCGATCCTGAGCACTCAAGCCCTCCAGAGCTTTCTCAAGCTGTCGTCGAGCCAAATCCAGTTTGCCGTCGCGAACAAAGCATTCGCCCAACAGCACCAGCACATCGCTCTTCATCGTGGGATTGGCGACGGCCTGCTGCAGCAAAGGGATTGCTTTAGGATACATCTTCGCATCAAACAGTCGTTTGGCCAGTTCGTACTTCTTTTTCAAATCGCTGGGATTGCTTTCCACACCATGCGTGTAAAACGCGATTTCCTTCTCCAGCAGTTCGGCCTTGAGCGCCTTCGCCTTTTCGATCAGGCGCTCCTTGCCGGGGTTCTTGCGAGCACGCTCTTCGGCTTCGATCTGGTCGTTACGAAGCATCACCAACTGAACTTCCTGCAGCTGCTCGCTGATAGCCGCATTGCCCTTTGACA
>CANHVD010000680.1 GCA_947463775.1 Planctomycetaceae bacterium
ACCGTCAACGTCTGATGCGCCGCACTGATCTTGATGGGCTTTAACGGCTGCCAGGTAGATTCACCAGCTCCGGCCAACGTCGCCTGTTCCCACGCTTGTTGTGACGCCACCAGTTCCTGCTCACGTTGCTTGAGAGGCTGCTTCAGCGCCGCCAGTTGAGTTTGAATGTCCTTTTCTTGTTTGCGCTGGTCATCGCTGGCCACAGCAAGCACCGGTGGAGTTTGTGGATTGCCGCCGCCGCCATCGACCGGCGTCTGATTAAAGAAGGCGGAGAGACGGTAGTAATCCTTCTGACTGAGCGGATCGAACTTATGATCGTGGCAGCGGCAGCAGTTCATCGTCAGGCCCAGCCAGACTGTGCCTGTTGTCTCCGTCATATCCATCACGTAGTCGACGCGATTCTCTTCGGCGATACGTCCGCCTTCGCCATTGATCATATGGTTGCGACAAAATCCAGTCGCCAGTTTCTGCTCAAAGCTGGCCTCGGGCAGTTGATCTCCCGCGAGCTGCCAGACAGTGAATTGATCGTAAGGCAGATTCTTATTGAAGGCATCAATCACCCAATCTCGCCACGGCCACATGGTTCGTTCATTGTCGCCTTGGTATCCGTTTGAATCCGCATACCGCGCCGCATCCAGCCAGCTCCACGCCATGCGTTCGCCATACGCCGGAGAAGCCAGCAATCGATCGACGACTTTATCCCAGGCATCAGGCGACGTGTCCTGCAAAAGGTTGTCGACCTCGTCCGCAGTCGGTGGCAGTCCCGTCAGATCCAGCGTGACTCGACGAATCAAAGTCTCACGCGACGCTTCCGGGCTCGGCGTGACTTTTCTGGCCGCCAGTCGAGCCTGCACGAAATGATCGATGGGATTGTGCAATGAAGCGACCTGATCTGGCACGGCAGGCTTCACCAGCGGTTCAAACGCCCAATGCGATCCCCACGGTGCTCCGGCGTCGACCCAGCGAGTCAGTCGGTCAATTTGAGCGGCCGTCAGAGGCTTCTTGACACTCGGCGGCGGCATCACGAGATCCGGATCATGACTCGTCACCCGGCCCAGCAGCTTCGCAATGCCTCCTTCAAGCTCGAGTGATTTTCTCGCCCCTTCTTCAGTATCCAGCCGCAATTCACCTTGTCGCGATCCTTCATCCGGCCCATGGCAGTTGAAGCAATGCCCCGCGAGGATCGGCCGAATATCGCGACTGAAAACAATCGTCGCTTCGTCGGCACGGACAACGCTTGAGAAGCCCACCTGCGAAAGCGCGATCAGCAGTAGTGAAGCCCATGTGGCGATGGAGTACTTAGACATATCAGGCTCTGAACTGCAGGACGCGTGGAGTGGAACAACGTTGTCGCCGCAGGCTTTCCAGAGACAACGCCTGCCAACATTGTAATATCCCAAACGTTCAGCGAGTAGTTTGCAGACGACACCTCATCCACCTCGCGGGAAACTGAAAACCACCAGCAGTCGCATTCGATCGTGCGAGAAGGCCGTTTTCACTCTCAATTGTCCACAGATAAACGCAGATGAACACAGATATGCAGGCACAACGGAGTCATTCAGCACCTCCATCAAGGCCTTTGCGACTATCTGCGTTCATCTGTGTGCATCTGTGGACAAACCGAAACAAGATAGGTTTGACAGGAATCGTTTCGTCCACATCAAGCAGAATCCGTCCCTAACCAGTATTCGCAGGGTGGCACAGCCTGCATAGCATCCACCTAGCGTACCGATTTTGTAGTTGTCCTGGACGGTGGAGACCTCATCACAAGTAAGGACTTGACTGGGTTTGGCATCAACATGAGACTGCGGCCTGAGGTCGTTCGGAAGTCGCGTATCGGCAAACGTATTCGCTGAAATCTTGCCGCTTTGTTTCTGTGTTTGTCCCGCAAGCGTCTGCAGGCCTACATTGCGAGTCGTGAACATCATTGTTTTGACAAGAGGAAGAATCCGTGTCTGAGCCCTTCAACCCATTTGCAGCTCCCGAGACGAGGAACGACGTTCAATCCCAGGCCGCCGGAAGTTACAAAGAACTGGCCGGCGTGGAGCGAGGCCTGCGGCTGATCTACTTCGGCATATGCGGTGTCTTTTTATCTGCGATGGCTACTGCGGTACTCGCAATCGCGATCGGACCGATGGCAAGGATTGGCCTCGCTGGAGTATTTATTAGTTGGCTGATGGTGATCATCGGTCCGTTCTTCTGCCTCTCTGTTCCTTCAAAATCTGGAGCATGGGTTCTGATTGGTTCTCTCCTGTTTCAGCTGACTGGTTTCTTTTTATTAATTGGCTTGAGAACAGGGGCAGATCTGCCTCCAGCACTTCAACTTCTCATCCAATTCTCTGGTGTTGCGGGAGGGGTCTTGTTCATCTTATTCCTGATGATGGTGGCAAGGATGATCGGTCGAGAAGATCTGCGTCGCAGAGGCATCAACTTGCTCATTGGCTCTGTCATGCTCGTCGTCCTCTCGATCGCTGCTGTCTACCTGAATTCCACAAATAACAGAGGCAATATGGAATCGGTCGCTTTGATCGCCGGCTTCCTTACGGTCGCCGGCGTTCTCGTCTTGTTCCTGATGTATGCAAACCTGATCAATTACCTCGCAAAGGCGATCGGTTCCCTCAGAGCCGGCTCAGCCGCAAGCCAGGATACAGGTCGGTTTCTTGGCTGAACATTCTCAGGGTGATATCTACTTCGCAGTCTGTGCTGGCACAGGTTTTCCGGCCAGCATCGCTTCGAGCACTGGCTTGAGTTGCGCCGCGTACACCGCGTAACCGGCTGGCGAAAGGTGGATGTTGTCGGGTGTGTAAAGTTCCTTCTTCAAAGTGCCATCGTCATTCACGAAATCGCTGGTGAGGTCGAGCACTTGCACCAGCGGATCGTTATTCAACTTCAACGTATCGAGCACTTCGTTGGTCGCTTTGATGTCCTGATAAAAGCGATGGTCCGGCGAGTGGGCGGGGAGAATACTGGCCGCGACGATCTTTGCATCAGGAAACTTCTCTCGCAGATTCTTCACACACATCTCGATACCTTTTGCGACCGGTTCGATCCCGGTTTCCGGCGTGAAGAACATGTTATTGTTGCCGATCATCAGCACGATGCACTTTGGCTCAAGCCCTTCGACGCCTCCATGGTCGAGTCGCCAGAGAACGTTTTGAGTCTTGTCGCCGCCTATGCCAATATTGACGGCTTTCAAGCCGGGGAAATGCTTCTTCCATGACTCGCCCCATTGAATCGTGATGCTGTCTCCGACCAGGAGCACGTCGACCGGCCCGGCATTGGCCTGAACTGTCCTGACATGGGCTTCGTGCAGCTTTAGCCACGCATCGCCGCCGAAGTATCCCGCACTTGGAACAACAGGCCAGAGATGTGGTAAGTGCTTGTTGGCTTCGCGGCCCGGTCGACGATCATGCTCCGCTTTGTCGACGACATAAGCCCGCTCTTCATCCGTCAGCGGCCAGCCGCTCTTCTGTGGTTCAGCAGTGGAATAGGGATACTCGATGCCATCGGCCACAATCGGAATCAGAAGGTTGAACAAGACTGCGAGGCAGTTTTGGGGAGTCATGAGTTGTCCACTTTCGTTGATAGAAATAGGGCGATCAGGATGCGACCAGATCCTCTCGAACATCTACGTTAACGTCAGCCACTTATTTTGTCATCGTTGGTGATGGAGCAGGTTTAGCGAGGGTGTAGTCGCGGTTGATTGTGAGTACCATGATGGATCGCTCAAGTCGGTGAGATTCCGCGATGCAGACGTAACGCTTGTGGTCGATCTCGACGGACACTGG
>CANHVD010000681.1 GCA_947463775.1 Planctomycetaceae bacterium
CGGCGGACAGTTACACGACGACGGAGGACTCCACTCTGACTTCAGCCATCAGCATTCTTGCCAATGACAGCGATGTTGACGGAGATGCTTTGACGATCGTGAAAGTTCTTGATCCGGCTCACGGGACACTGGTGCTGAATCCTGACGGCACTTTCTTATACACACCGGCTGCAAACTACGCCGGTGCCGATAGCTTCAGCTACTTTGTGACGGATGGATCGCTGAACTCCAGCACGGTCAGTGTGAATATCACCGTGACGGCGATCAACGATGCTCCGGTGGCGAACGATAACTCGTTCGCGATCAATGAAGATGCAATTCTGAGCGTTGCTCTGCCAGGCGTTCTCGGTAACGACTCCGATGCCGATGGAAATGTGCTGTCCGCGATTCGAGTCACCGGGCCAGCTCACGGCACCTTGACTCTGAACGCGAACGGCTCGTTCGTTTACACGCCAGTGGCCAACTACTTCGGCACCGACACGTTTACGTATCGAGCCAGCGACGGGTTACTCACTTCTGGACTCGCGACGGTAACAATCACGATCGCTTCAGTAAACGACGTTCCGGTTGCTCGTACTGAGAGCTATTCGACGGATCAGGACGTCGCTTTGAACATCGCTGCTGGCGGTGTGCTCACCAACGACACTGACGCTGACGGCGATGCCCTGAACGCTGTTCTGGTCACGGCACCAGCGCACGGCACCTTGACTCTAAACGCCAATGGTTCGTTCAGCTATGTGCCGGTACCAGGATACAGCGGAGCAGACAGCTTTGTTTATCGTGCGGCCGACGCGGTTTCCAGTTCAGCGGCGACGACCGTCAGCCTGACCGTGGTGGCTTTTGTGCCACGAGCCAAGTTCTTTGTGGTTGACGGTGATCGCACGTCGAGCTTCCAATATCTTGCTAACGGAAGTTCGCTGTCCAACAATGCTCTGAACAAGTCGGACAGCAAGCCACGCGGAATTGCGTCAAATGCTCTCGGGACGACTCAGTGGGTTGTTGACGGTGGCGGAGCGGTCTTCGTTTACGACAATACTGGGGCTTTGCTGGGGCAGTGGACTCCTCTGGGCGTCGGGAAGCCAGAGGGAATAACCGTTTGGGGCAACGACCTGTGGCTTGTCGATCCGACTGGAGATCGAGTCTACAAGTTCACCGGCGGAGCAGCTCTTCGAACGGGAAAAGTAGCAGCTACGTCAAGCTTCGCATTGAACGCGACCAATCTGAATTCGACCGACATCGTGACTGATGGAGTTCACTTGTGGGTTGTGAACGACACTCTGGCCACCGACAAAGTCTTCCGTTATACGACGGCAGGAACTCTGGAGGGAAGCTGGACTATTTCCACAACCAATCCGACGCCGACCGGCATCACGATTGACCCTAACGATGTGAATCACATCTGGATTGTCGACGCCAGCACGGACAAGGTCTACCAGTACAACGGAGCGACCTCGCGTCTGACTGGTTCACAGGAACCTTTCGCAACCTTCAGCCTTGCGGCGACAAACACGAATCCTCAGGGGATTGCCGACCCACTTTCAACAGGACCTGGCCTGACAGCCTCCGCCGAACTGCTCGTCAGCCCGGCTGCTGCAGGGCCAGTGGTCGCAAGTGACGACAAGAGTTCAGTATTCAAGTCATTGACAGAGGTAGAATCAGACCTCGCCAAAAGCCTCGACCTGAACAGCGATGGTTTCTCCGGTCGTCGCACGTTGACATTACTGAAGTCTGCACGACCGAACGCTCGATCTGTTGTTGACGCATCTACTGCCGTTGAAATGTTCACACCCAACACGGGCGATACGCTGTTCTCGCTGAGTTCTCTTGAAGAACTGGACGATGTCTTCGCGAACGTGGCACTGCTGATGGAATAGCATCATCATTTACTTGGAGATCGCCGTAATTTTCTCTCCACAGATGCCCGACGTATGAACAATACGCCGGGCTTTTTGCATGATACTGAAGCGGGGGCAATAACCACCGGTCCCGGTTTGCTGAATCTTTTCGGGGGTGACAACGTAGGCTGAGGGCAACGATTCATTGATGGTGAGTCGTCCGCAGAATTCCCCGGTCTCACTCCAGGTCATCATTTCGGCCGGGGCGTTGGCGCGATCCTCCGTCACAAATTCCTTGCCTCCGCCATCTTTTGAATACCATGAATTCTGTCTTCTCATGACGGTGGCGAACTGAGCCTGTGTTACTTCAGTAACTCCAAGGTAGAACGGCCGGGAGATCGTGATACGCCGTTGAGGTCCTTCGGAATCAAGTACCTTCAAGCGGTCTTCCCGCGTCATATCAAGATCGGCAAGTCGAGCGGCTTCGATTTGTTCCGGCGTGCTGCCCATATCGAACGAGCCTGGCGGGATCAGTCGAAACTTCATGCCGTTGGAGTTTCGATAGTCATAATCTCGATAGGCTTGCCATCAGCGTCTTTTGCCATGGCCCTGCTCTCGACCGTGACAGATCGGCAAATGGTCTTCACACCGTTCTTGTGACGGCCATCGGTCGAAGGAACAGATTCCCAATGGCACACAATTCGGTCGATCATTCTTCGGATCGCATCGGCCTTCTGAACGTAACTTCCTTTTTCAATCGCATTTTTCACTTGGGCCTGTTGTTGTCGCAATAGGTCGATTTCGTCTTGTACCTGCTTCCACCACGCCATGAAGTCAGGAGCGGCGGTTGCAGATTCAATCTCTCGACTCAACTTGCTGATTTGCTCATTGTAACTGTCGATGATGAATTCATCCTTGTTCTTCATCGCCATCAACTCAAATGTTAGCCGCTTCCTTTCGTCCATCTTCTGTTGAACGGACGCTTGGTTTTGTTCAATGTCGTCCTTGACCATCTGGCAGTAGAGTTCCAGATAATTGCCATCCGTGGTGATGACGACATTCTTTCCATGAACTTTGGAAATGTCATAGTCAACAATAACCTGAACTCCATCAACTTGATTCACGCCTTCCTTGAGTTTGCTTTCAAGGTAACTTTCAATTTCCAGCACGATGTAGTCGAAGTGAAGCTCCTTCATCCACTCCTCATTCGCCAGCCTCTCCAATAGCTTCTTACTTTCGACGGCTTCACCCAAGGTATCAAGACGATGGCCAATTCGTTTAAGATATTCCCCGATGAACCATTCCGCTTCCTTGAACGTCAGGTGCTTATGCTCGTGCCCCGACAACTTCACTTTGAAATGTTTGCCTTGGCTGTTTCCTGAAAGGTTCTGCTGACTCTCTTCGTCCCACCACAAACCCCCAAGCCATAGTGTTTCACTTCGGGGTGAACGCTTTGGTGATGAAGATCGGCGTTCTTCCAGCTTCGTTTGTAGTCGGTCGAACAATTCGGGGTCGATGAATGGCTCAAAGACTTCTTCATTCGGTTGAAACCATTTTTCCTTTTCGTTTTGCCGATACACTCCTTTGGCTTCGTCATCGGTTTCAACAATTCGTCCATCCTTCTCAAGATGTCGAAAATTCGATTGACTGGTTCGGTTCCAAGATGGTTTTCCGATAAGAACAGTATTGTCCAAAAGCCCGTCAATGAATGCCGAATACCATCGTTCAGAATAGACTGGTTTGATCCCTTCTTTGTTCAATTGCTGGGCGATGCTGTAGGTCGTCCATCCAGCATCAAACATTTCACAAATCCGCAACAAGATATCCACCCGCTCCTGTCGAATGCTGGGCGAATACAATAGTCGGTCGGAAGAGTCTTTGGCGGGTCGATGTCGAACTTCCTTATCTGGCATGATGCCATTCACATCCTTGCTGATTTCGTTGCCATATC
>CANHVD010000682.1 GCA_947463775.1 Planctomycetaceae bacterium
AACTCAGATGAGCATACGCGCCCTGCGTTGTTTCTGTTCCGGAGGCCATCGTGTTCACATTGCAGAGGAATGCTTCGCTCTGCAGCGTGACCGGCCCCATCACGGCAGCAAACTCCAGATTCCCCGTCGTGTAGGACTCCGCATCGATACTACCGCTGTCGATGATTCGCGGCCCCTCGTGAATCTGCGGACGTGAGCGAAAGCTGACTTTTTTATCCTGGTCTTCAGTGTGCATAACTCCAATGCCGGTATGAATCATATAGCGGCCGTTGGAGGGTTCGTCATAGAACGGCGTCCAGGTTAAACGCCCGGAAACTCGGGCACCCTGATTATCATCAATGCGTTCTTTCAGGCCTTCGCTGATGCTGTCAAAGAACACACCACTGGCCCATGTCACACTTTGATCGTCAGTGCAGTTGTACAGTGCGATACCAACTTCGCGATCCGCAGCGAATACTCCCTGCGTTGGAATTGATCGTTCCATGAAGATGTTGTTGGTATCGTTCGTGACTTGTTCAAGACTGAATGGGACGAAGAAGTTACCGATACGAAATCGCCCGAGTCCGGGGATTTCGTTCATCGAAAAGTACGCGTCCTTGACGTCCGGCGAAGTCACTGTGCCTGCTGGACTGGAACCCACAGTTTCGGGCTCAAGAGTCATCTGCAGACGGAAGTCACACTGACCATATCCTGTTCCGTCAGCCACCAGGCGCAGGCGGCGGAATTCAAAGTAGTCCTGAGTTCCTACAATGGCCGGATCAGCGTTCGCCCAATTGATGTATTCCGCTTGAACGTGACCACCCAGCTTGACCGTCCACTTGTCGGTGGACATATCCTGCCAGCCTTCTGCTTTCTTTGCCTCTTCGTCCTTCTTCTTTTTGTCCGAGTCGACTCGTTTCTTTTCCGACGCTTCCAGCTGATCAATCCGCATCTGCAATCGGCTGAGTTCGCTCTCGAAGTCTCCCGCTGGAGTTTCTTCCGACGCGGCATCACCTTCTGGAAGAATCCCCGCAGGAGGCACTTCAGGCGGAGGATCAAAGAGGTAGCTGGCTCGAGCCACACCACTTTCGCCCGAAAGCCACTCTGGAGCGTTACTAGCGGGCCGCAATGAAGACGGCGAATACAGCTCGTCCTGAGCCATCATGGGAAGGCAATAGAACAGCCCGGCAGCCAGCCCCAACTGAGCTTTCCACCCAACGCGATTACGTAACTGGGCCATTTTTCCTTCGCCTTCCGTGACGATTGGACAGAGACCTGATTGATGCGCTAGTCCGTGCTGCCACGGAATGGTCTCCGGCCTCCGGTTGTCCGGTCAGCTGGATATCTGTGAGCAGGTGTCTCTGCCGCCAGATTGCTTTCGATTAAGAGTTAGAATCGGTGCGTGTTGGCCCATGAATGAATTCCGCACAGCATTTTGCACGGTTAACTTCGACGCATTAAAACACTCTGCTTCATAGAATGGCAATTGATGCCGAAATCCATCTTTTGATCCTACCCAGACAAGATAACCGTCAAAGTCCAGGCCAGATACGTTTTGATCTTTCGGGATGTCAGGTGCCGCGGGAGGCATCGAAACCTGCTGAGACGTTGACCGGGACTGCCGTTCATGGATATGGAGCGCCGGAACGACCCATCCGAGTTGTCGCTTTTTCCTTACTCGGCGTTTCCGCTAAGCTCTCCGGAGGAATGGCAGAGTCCATCGCACGTCACACTGCCAACTTCAAGCCGATGACCTAAGCAAAGCAACCAGAAGCCGAACCAAAACGGGAGTACCGAAGAGCATGTCCGGTTCCAAATCTTTTTCGCTCATCGCACCGACATTTCTGCTTGTTGTTCTGGGAACTTCCGTGGTCTCGGCTGATGAAGGCAAGTCTTTACCAGCGATTCGCGTCAGCACCGATGGAACTCATTTCATCAGCGGCGATTCCAGTGCTCCGTTTCGACCAATGGGTTTCAATTACGACCATGATGCCGATGGCCGTCTGCTGGAAGACTATTGGCATTCGGAATGGGACCGAGTCGAAAACGATTTTCGCGACATGCAAAGTCTCGGCGCGAATGTGGTGCGGATTCATCTGCAGTTCGGCAAGTTTATGAAGTCTCCCACGGAGGCGAACGCAGAAGAACTCAAACAGCTGCAGCGACTGTTAACTTTGGCCGAAGAAACAAAGCTGTATCTCGATCTGACCGGGCTGGGCTGTTATCACAAGAAGGACGTCCCCGCATGGTACGATGCGCTGGATGAACAGGCTCGCTGGAATGCTCAGCAGGTTTTCTGGGAAGCCGTGGCAACTGTTTGCAGCGATAGCTCATCCGTCTTCTGCTACGACCTGATGAATGAACCTGTGATTGGTGGTGACACGGCAGGACCAGACTGGCTGGGCCCCGCGTTTGCCGGAAAACACTTCGTGCAGTTCGTCGCCAAATCCACTAACGGGAGAACTCGCCCTGAGGCCGCCAAACAGTGGATTGATCAGATGGTGAATGCTGTTCGCCAGCATGACAAGCAACATCTGATCACGGTAGGCTTTGTCGACTGGAGTCTGGACCGTCCCGGCCTTACCTCGGGATTTGATCCGCTGAAAGTCGCCGAGAAACTGGACTTTCTGGCCGTGCATATTTATCCGGCCACCGGCAAAGTTGATGAAGCTCTGGAGACGTTAAAGGGGTTTCAAATCGGCAAGCCCGTCATCGTCGAAGAAACATTCCCGCTGAAGTGTTCTCATAATGAGATGAAAGACTTCATCGATCGCAGTGGCGATCACGCCGACGGCTGGATCAGTTTCTTCTGGGGTAAGATGCCTGACGAGTATCAGCCTACGAGTTCCATTGGCGACGCAGTAATCTCGCAGTGGCTGACTCAGTTTTCGGCGATGATGACAACCGAGAAGCCGCAAGCAGCCACAACATCCGCTGATGACCACAATGATGAAACCAAGGTCGTCGTTGCACAGTTCATTCAGCACACGCAGGAGCACTCGGATGGCCGAGCAGCATTTTCTGTGGATCTGAAAGCGTGGTCTGACGAAAACAGCGACTTGCCAATCGGAGTCTTCGATTCGGGCATCGGCGGATTAACGGTTCAGGAGGCGATTTACTCTCTGGATGCCTTCGATAACAAGAACTACTCACCCAAGCCTGACGGAAAGAAAGACTTCGCAAACGAACGGTTTATCTACTTTGGCGATCAGGCCAACATGCCCTATGGAAATTACCCGGCAGTAAAGCGCCAGACTTATCTGAAGGAGTTGATCCTGAAGGACGCCGCCTTTCTGCTGGGCCGTCGCTATTGGAATTCGACGGAAGACCAGGAACCGAAATTCGACAAGCCTCCGGTCAAAGCGATCGTCATCGCCTGCAACACGGCCACGGCCTGGGGACTTGATGAGATTCGTCAGATGGTCGAGGCATGGAAGGTGCCGGTCTTCGTCATTGGAGTTGTTGAAGCCGGTGCTCGCGGCTTAACGGAGTCGATTGAAACAGCCACGGAGAAACGCACCGTCGCGGTTCTGGCCACCGTCGGAACCTGCAGCAGTAATGCTTATCCCAAAGCCATCGGCCGTAGCGCTGGTTTGGCAGGAAAGCGTGTGCCGGATGTCGTTCAGCAGGGTTCAGTAGGACTGGCGGCGGCCATCGAAGGCGACCCGGCGTTTGTCGTTTCTCCTGACGCCGCAGGTTCAAATGCAACGGTCTACAACGGCCCGTCGCTGGATCACAAGACGGCGACCATCAATCCTGAGCTGCTTGATATCTACGGCTTTAATCCCGCCGGACTTCAGGGAGA
>CANHVD010000683.1 GCA_947463775.1 Planctomycetaceae bacterium
ATAATGCTCCAGACGGTGTCTTCGTAGACTTCACGCCACTCAGAACTCAAGCGAGGATCGGCCGGTTGGCCATCGCGGGCGCGGCGTTCCATTTCGAGGGCAACGTGGTTGGCTTCGGTCCTCAGATGGTTTGACCATGTGACTTTCGGAAGCGTCTCGGGCACGGATATCGGCGGTGCCGCACTCGTTGCCAGCAGACGCGAGTCAAAACCCACGGACAACGCCTGTGCCAACGCAGATCGTTCAGAAGGTCCTGGGTAACGACTGAGATATCTCAGGAAGAGACTGTCGACCAGTTCTTCAGGCGACTTCGCCTCTATGGCCAGCAGAGCGAGGCCGCTGTCTTTGGTGGCTCGAGTCAGCAGAACAGAAGCAGTGCTATTGGCGAGAACACCGGGCTGCAGGACATTGGATGATGTTTCGCGGTCTGTCCGAGGACTTTGGCGTGAACCGCTCCAGCCGAACGCCTCCAGAATATCAGCAATCGCTCGCGCTTTCGGCAGACCGAGCGTCGGTCGATCTCGCTCATTGGCCAGGCTGGCGAACATCCAGGCTCGATCGGGAACACCCAGAGTTAAACGGTTGCTGGCTGGTCGGCGCGCATCCGGGTCGAACGTAAATTCTTCGACATCCATAGTCTGTCCGCCTGCGGCATGCAGCGAATCCACAATCTGCTCCGCGGTCAGACGTCGTCGATCCGGAGCCGTGAAGAATCGCAACTCGGGAGAGGCCGGCAGGTTCTTTCCAGTCGCCGCCCGCTGATACAGCTGCGAAGTCATGATCAGACGAAGGAGATGTTTCTGGTCGTAGCCGTTACTCACAAATTCATGAGCCAGCCACTGCAATAATTCCGGATGACTGGCCGGGTGCCCTTCCCAGTCACTAGCCGGTTCGACAAATCCAGCGCCTATTAATCGACGCCACAATCGATTCACAACGACCGGAGCGAATCGAGTATTCTGCGGCGAAGTAATCAACGCCGCCAGACGTTCACGCGAGTTCTTCGGAGACTGCAGCAGAGCATTTAACGTCTCATCATCGACGCTTCCGCACGTTTCAGCGAATGGCCATTTGGGTTCAAGCGTTGCATCCGGATTGAGACTGACTTTAATCAGCGATTCGCGAGTTTTCTGCTCGAAAAACGCGACCGGCACGCGACTGGTTTTGGGGACACTCACCGCCTTCTGTTCAAACATCGCCGCAAGAGAATACAAGTCGCTCTGTTTCGTGCTGTGATACGGGGAATCGTGACATCGCGCGCATTGCAGTTCGATGCCAAGAAAAGCGTTCGCTACGATCTGACCTTTGGCCGCGTACGGAGCATCATTGTCGCCCGCAATTCCAAAGCCCGCACTGCCACCTTCATGCGCACTGCCGCGAAGTTGCACTAATTCGGTGACCATGCGGTCAAACGACTTGTTGTCGCGCAACGAATCGTAAAGGAACCAGCGGAAGGGGCCGGTCGTGTTAAGACTGGAGTTCACCAGCGTTGGATTCTCCGCCAGCACATCCTGCCAATAGCTCACCCAATTGTCGGCGCAGCGTTCATCGGCCAATAATCGATCGACGAGTTTAATTCGCTTGCCGGGTGACTGATCATGCAAATACTCGCGGGCTTCCTGTTCGGTGGAAGGAACTCCGACCGTGTCGAGGAATGCGCGGCGGAGGAACTCCGCATCTGTGATCATCGGAGCCGGAGCGACATCGTCTGGCGTTACAGGAGGAGCGGGCCAGACGGCTCCGGAAGCAATCCACGACTCCAGAGTTTTGATTTGATCATCAGCCAAAGCAGCATCGCCGGGCGGCATGCGTTCATCCGGGTCCGTCGCACGGATCCGACGGATCAATTCGCCGGCGGAAAGATCTCCGGGGATAATCGCGGCGACACCCGAGTCTCCGGCTTTCAGAGCAGCGGCGCGGGAATCCAATCGCAGTCCACCATTCGCTTTGTCGCCATGACAGCGTGAACATTGTTCTTTGAGAATTGGCAGCACGGTCTTGTGGAACTCACGAGCCTCCTCGACGGGATTCCTCGCGGACTCGGCCAACGCCTTCTGTACCTTGTCGGCCAGAAAAGCATCGATGGGATTGCCGGTTGTTGCAGTATCTGCGTTCCCGCCTGCCACGGCAGGAATCTGAGGAGCTGGGTTGTTTTTGGCCCATTCACGAGCGATGTCGTGACGAGATTTCCAGAATGCATCCTGGCTGGCCGCTGCCGTTCGGCGATTCGTGTTGTCAAGTTGTGACAACGCCAGCTCGGTTCGCTTGAGCAGAGCATCGACGCTGGCATCCGTCAGCAGGAGCGGATGATTCTCTGGATCTGTCTGAGGAAGAATCAGGAACGCGCTGCCATCATGTTTCTTCATGGCGACACAGAGTTCTCCCGGATCTGTGCGAAAGTCCTTACCACCGACCAGCGTCTCGAGAATGACTCGACACACACCAGATTCCCCAACAACTGCATCGCCAAAAACTTCCTGCTGACGATGTTCGGCAACACGAGCACCCGGAACAGGCGGGTCTGCCACGGGAGTCATTGGTTCTTCACCGCTCGGCGAACCCTTCGACGGTTCTGCCCGCGCGATGACTTTGCCGTCGACCCAGAGACGACTCAAACCACGCACGCGCATCAGAAATCGATGGTGACCGGGCGACAGCTTTACATCAGCCGCCATCCGCAGCAAAACCGGCGCTTTCCAGCTGTCTCGAATGCCCCACGCGTCATGACGCAGCGGAAGTCTGTCGAGCATGAAAGCTTCCGGTTGCCACCGCAGAATTTCCACCGGCAGGTTTTCTCCTTCGTTCAGCCAGCGATTATGAACAGGCATGCCCTCGAGCAGCGCTGCACTGACGACGCCCGGTTCCAGTGGTCCCATGTCCGGCATGACTTCTGCCAGAGGTCGGTCTACGATTTCTTTACCCGTAAAATTGAAGCGGCTTTTCAAAGTGGCATCGTCAAGAATCTGGCGATGAATCGCGATGGAATCCAGGGAGCCTCGAAAGCTGCTGGAAGCTGCTCCGCTCTGGGCCGAACCAATCCAGACCGCATCATCGTCGACCGCCGGAGCATCATTCGTTGCGCCGCCCATGTCCCATTTTCCGGTCTGAAGTTTTCCATCGATCCAGCCACGCAAGCTGGTTGCATCGCCGAACTTGTAAGTGATTGCAATGTGATGCCAGTTGCGACCGGGCTTGAATCCCGAGTCGGACGTCCAGCGATGCCAAGGGGATCCGCCTTTCGCGCTGCTGGTTTCCGGAGATGAGGCAAACAAGAAGCCAAGTCCGGCTTTGCCCTCTCGCTCAGCAATTCGCAAAGCCCAGTTCTGATTCTCTGCGGAGAAGCCCGGTGCCCCGGTTCGGCCTTTGCAGATCACATAGAGATTTTCGCCGCTGCGAATGTCGTCGACCTGCACCCACGCTTCGAGTGTAATGGCATCTCCCAAAGTGAAGTCGAAGACGCTCTGCGGTCCGCTGTCAGCGACCGAGAGGTGGGCTCCTTTTCCGTCCAGCTTTACGGCTGTGTTTCCGGAATCGAAATCCGGATAGTCCGGCGGTCGTGGTCCCGGGACATCTCGATGCACGCCGTCACTGGCCTCCAGAGGCGTTGTCTCTTCGGCACCAAAATTCCAGCGGATCTCCGCGGGTGGATCTGCGGCCCAACAGCAGTTGAAGAGCGCGAGGCAGAACCCAATGCACTGGCTATAGCGAGCAATCATCGGACGCTCCGACGCTGTCAGAATTCAGTTGTGGGGG
>CANHVD010000684.1 GCA_947463775.1 Planctomycetaceae bacterium
CAATCGGCGCGGTAACGTGGCGATCCACGACACCGCGAACGGCGTCATTGACAAACCATCGCAGCCAGGAAGGCGGATTGGTCGAGTTAGGAATGGCAGGTATCATCAGGCGCGAGGAGGGGATCTCAAGCTGATCGAGGATCAGAACAATAGCGATATCATTGGCTATGAAGAATCAGCGAATTCGTGATTCGTCAGTGCCGCAGGAAGTGCAAACCCTGCGCCGTTGCTCGACGATGATGTAATTCCTCAACACTTTCATAGATTAATTTTTATTCATCCATCATGTTGCGCCCAACGCTCTTTACAAAGTGTTTATCCGCGTTGACAACAAAACCTTACGTTGGCGATCACACCTGAAGGACAACCACCATGTGTTTCCAAGGCTTACAGCTGACCATCCTCCGGGTAAGGGCCAGCGCAGGCGAAGCAGTCCTCAGCTGTCTCTTTTTGCTAATGCTAACCGCCAGTCTGTCGGCAGAAGCACAAGCCCAAATGGCCCCGCTCAAGGCTCGATCTTTTCGGGATCGGGTCGTCGATCGAATCAGCCTGAATGACAAGACGCAGGTCTGGGGCATGTTGCTGAACAAGAGGCCAACAAGAGTTCTGGTGAACACATCCTGGATAAGGACAAACTGTCCCGATTTTTACGAAAAAGATGTGGCTCCGCAGATCCACGCAAGCCAGACCGTAACGAATGCCTCCCTGGCAGAGATCCTCCAAAAGGAAATCGATCTTGCCGCAACTACAGAACCTGAGACTCCTCAAAGAACCGGTCTACTCAAAGAAATCCTCGACCGTCTGATGCCCGACGAAACCGCTGAACCAGTATTCTTCATTCTTGAGCTTCCGAAATCCCGCGTGACCAATGTGGAATCTCAAACAGAAGCTCGCCGGGAATTATGTCGCCTCGCACTCCTGAACAATATTCAGGATATTGAAGAGACGCATTGGAAGTCGATCGCCGAACAACTTCAGGCGATCCCGGAAGCGGAAAGAAAACTAACGCCTCCTCAAGCGACTAACGACGATCAGAAGAATCTTGAACTGATCCTTGCCGCTGTTGACGTGAGAATGAACGCGGCCTCCCGATTGATTCAGACAGGCTCGACCGTTATTGACGAATCAGCCGAGCCGGATCTAAGCCTGCTTCTTAATTCCATGCTGGGAGGAAATGTACAGAGTCTGCTCGGTGAACTTCTGAACGAGGGACAGCCACGACAGCCTGACGCCCCACCAAATGACACGCTTCCCGACGCCGCGCGCAGGGCCGCAGATACGAAGAAACACTCAACGGTCGTACTTTCCGGTTTTGATTTTGACCTAGCGACGGGCTCAGCCACGGTAACTCGTCGTTTGTTTCGGAAGGGCGAAAACGGTCAATGGAGGCTTCTACTCTCCAGTCGCGAAACGTCCACCACAGCCGACGTCAAGCCGGGTCAGGTTGAAGCCATTGAGAATGATCCGCAGGTCAAAGAAATAGCAGGCCTTGTGGAAGGACTCGGACTGGGAGGAGGTCAATTTTCCAATGCCCTGCAAATGGGAGCCGTTGTCCAGAATGCACTCGGCGAAGCCAATCAGAACTTTGAAGAAACGATTCAGGACATCATCACAATCCGAAATCTTACCAGGGCTCAGGCGCCTCCTGTCATTGTGGTTCAGGATTCCAGAACTCCCTGAGTCCCGGGCGCTTGATCAATTCTGCATGTTGCTTCAGTCCGCGTCGCCGATGATTTCTACCCAAGGACTGCTACAAAAAATTGATCCAAATCCTGTTCAAGGCGACCCACTGAATCACTGTGAAATCGAATCTGACGGTACGCTTCATTCGGCGGCTGTCGGCGTGTTCTGCGATCTTCTTTGCCATGCGAAATCAGAAGCCGTGCAAATACGTTCGCATCAACCGACGATGATTCCGCAACAACGACGATTTGAACTTCGCGTATAACATCGCCTTTGCCCTTCAGCCGTTCGACCATGGAGGCCATCTCCGAATCTGACAGTGTGCAGGACGATACTTCAATCCTGAGTGGTCGTACGATCGCCGCTTCTCTGAGTTCTTCAATCGACTGCCTCAGGATCGGATGTCTCATCTGAGCTGCGATCTGCACTGCGGGGTCAAGAACAAATCGCCGATACCACATGGCCGGGTGAGGCACGACAAGCGTTGGACTTTCAACGACCTCCTCCCCGAACAGGCACAGATCCAGATCCAATGTCCGCGGCCCCCAATGAACTGTGCGCTCACGACCAAAGGAATCTTCGACTTCGTGGAGCGTGTTCAAAAGCGTTACCGATTCAAGAGAACATTCCAGCACGGCCGCTGCATTCACGTACTCCTGACCGGCCGCAGATCCCACAGGACGCGTGACAAACGGCCGGCTCAATTGCTTGACGACAATCTCCGGCCGTTCCAGACGCCGCATAGCTTCCAGGAAAACAGCCTGGGAAGCATTAATGTTCCCCCCGAGAGCGATCAGGCATTGTGTCATGCGGAGTTCCTAATCGGGTTCCAGATTTCTCAAAAACGTATGCTCTGCAACCGCGCGATCCGTTCGAGTTGCAATCAACCATGAGTCAGCGAACATACCGGGAGTCAGCGACCGTAATGGCTCTGCAGCGGACCATATCGTTTGCTTTTGTCACTGAGTACTCTGCCCACGTTTTGAGATCACGATGCCCGGCTATTCCCAACGTCTGAACGACCGAATCCTGTCCTGCCGTACGCCAGCTCTGGTCGGAATTGACCCACGATGGGACTGGCTGCCAGCCGACGTTCGTTCTGCTGCAGAGGCCAGATCCTCGAATATTCTCGAACGAACGGCTTTGGGATTCGAAGCTTTCTCAAAACAACTGATCGACATCGTCAGTCCTCTGGTTCCAGCCGTTAAACCTCAAGTCGCTTTCTTTGAACAATTGGGGGTAGCCGGATTTCAGGCTCTGCATTCTGTAATTCGTTATGCACGAAAGTCCGGTCTGATCGTAATTGCGGATGCGAAACGCGGAGACATCGGAACAACAGCGGAAGCCTACGCCGACGCATGGCTGGCTGGCGAAGATCCAGACGCTGCTCCATGGTCTGCCGATGCGTTGACGATCAACCCCTATCTCGGCACCGACTCACTGGAGCCGTTCGTCAAGCTGGCCGCAAAACGAGGTGCCGGCCTGTACGTCCTGGTACGAACCAGTAATCCCGGAGCCGCCGAGTTTCAGGATCGGGTTTCTGATTCACAGCCTTTGTACTGCACCGTCGCAGCCACCGTGCAAAAGCTCAGCGAGTCAACTCGATCTCAGGACCAGACATTCGGGTGCGTGGGTGCTGTCGTCGGAGCAACCTGGCCGACACAACTGCAGGAACTGCGTCAGCAAATGCCAGCCGTGCCGCTTCTGATCCCAGGCTACGGGGCACAGGGAGGAACATCGGCCGACACCGCCGGAGCATTTAACTCTGACGGCCTTGGCGCCGTGGTGAACAGCTCACGCGGGATCAACTTCGCCTGGCAGCGTAAGCCGTACGCTGAGCAATTCGGCGAAGCACGATGGCAGGACGCGATCGAAGCGGCCACGCGAGATATGATCCGGGATCTCGCGGAAAATACTCCGGCCGGGACGCTGTAAAAACTTCACCTGCTGCGGCGACATTTTTGTAGGATGGGCATTCCTGCCCGTCAATTCTCTGTCGGACAAGAATGTCCAACCTACATTTTGCCAGCAATGAACCATCACCCGCGCGTCGTTCGTTCATCGTCC
>CANHVD010000685.1 GCA_947463775.1 Planctomycetaceae bacterium
GCCGCAACAATGTCTTCCGGCAAACCAACTCCCATCAGATAGCGGACCTGATCGGATGGCATTAACGGCGCGGTATGCTTCACGATGCGAACCATCGCTTCATGACCTTCACCGACGGATACGCCACCGATCGCATACCCCGGAAGATTCAGTGATGTGACCTGACGCACGGCCTTTGATCGCAGGTCAAACTCCATCCCGCCCTGAATGATTCCGAACAGATGCTGATGCTCCTGAATCGGGGCGGCCGCACAGCGTTTGAGCCATCGGAAAGTTCGGTCCAGAGAATCGGACATATACTTCGGCGGCATGCGATGATCCACGCATTCGTCGAAAGCCATCACGATATCGGCGCCGAGTCTACGCTGGATGTCCATGGCGCTTTCGGGGGAGAGCATCATCGGAGTGCTCTCGCCCTCCTTCTTCCCGGAGCGAAACTGAAAGCTCACGCCCTCTTCGGTGATCTTACGTTCGGGCAGGCTGAAGACCTGAAATCCTCCCGAGTCCGTCAGAATCGTCTGGTTCCATCTCATCATCGTGTGGAGACCACCGAGACGTTCAACGACTTGCGTTCGGTCAAGGATCCCCAAGTGGTACGTATTGGCCAGCACGACCTGCGCGCCGGTGGCTGCGACCTGATCGGGCAAAACACACTTGACTGTTGCCTGAGTTCCCACAGGCATGAACGATGGCGTTTCGACCTGACCGTGCGCGGTCACAAACCGACCACGCCGCGCGCGGCCGCTGGTGGCCAGGAGTTGGTAATGCAGGCCGCCGCCGGGCGTCCAGGCGGGGAGAGAATTCGTCATAGAAGAAGCAGAGTGACTGTTAAGAACGGGGAACTGTCGTACGATTCGCGGCGTAGCGTAACTCTCGCGGGGACCATAGCGAAGCAGAACCGTTCCCGAGCTTTCTGTTTTCGCACGACTTTTTCCGTTTAGGCCCGATCGTGCCACTGCATTTGCTGTTTCCTCTGTTCTCCAGCATCGTCTTCGTGATTGGGATGATCTACGCCAAGAATGCGATCGCTCGCGGATCCAGCCCCTGGACCGGCACGTTCCTTGCAAATTTCTGGCTGGCGATTTCCTGGGGAAGCTTTGCGCTCATCACGGGACGATTTTTGCCCGTCGCCGTTTGGTGGCAGGCGGCTTTGGTGGCCGGTTCATTTGTGCTCGGTCAGGTCCTGACCTATCTGGCCTACAAGCACGGCGATGTCTCGGTAGCGACGCCGATCTTCGGGGTGAAGGTCATCATGGTTGCTCTGATGGTGTCGGCGTGGGCGAACGAAGAGATTCCAGGCCGAGTCTGGATCGGGGCTGTACTCGCGACCGTCGGAGTCGGATTTGTGCAGTCGGGAACTCGAGTTCCCACGGCGTCCACTCAGCACAATCCCCAGAAGACAGTTCTCACTATCGTGCTCGCGCTGGGTGCTGCGATCTGCATGTCCTTGTTCGACTTCGGACTCCAGGCGTGGGTCTTTCGACAACCCAACCCCGCCGTTCTCGCCACGAAGTTTTTGCCGACAGTGTTCGTGGCGACCGGACTCTTCTCGTGCGTAGTGTTGCCGTGGGCTGACCGTCCTTCTCGTCTGGCGGAACTTGGCACGACGAAGCCCATCGTTATTGGAACTCTGCTGATGGCGGCCAATGCGCTGAGCATGTCATGGTCTCTGTCAGCCTACGGCGATGCGACTCGGATCAACATCGTGTATGCCCTGCGAGGACTGTGGGCGGTAGCGTTGGCCTGGGCGCTGGCTCGATTCTTTGGCGGCCAGGAATCTCATCACTCCGCCCGAGTCATGCTGCTGAGACTCTTCGGCGCAGCGCTATTGACGGCTTCGGTACTGGTGGCGTTGATCGGGAAGTAAGTGGCCGAGCCGCGAGATACCAGATGCCAGAAGTGAGCGAGGTCCACTGTGATTGTCGCCCTTCGGAGCTCCCCTGTTCGCGGCGTCTTGCGGTTCCCTGTTCCTTCGCGGCTTCGCGCCTTCGCGTGATTTGAAATAGTTTCACGCAAAGACGCTAAGGCGCAAAGGATGTCTCAGTTTTGTTGAATGTCATTCGGAGATGGGCAGCTTCAAGAAGTGCCTGAGAGTGACGTTGGAGCATGATCCATCCACTCTACGCCCGCGCTGCTTTAGTCTGTCTGCAACACGTCTATTTGTCTCATACCAGGAATCCATCAATCGGTCGAGACGATGGATCAGCGATTGGCATTTCCCGGCCGTCGATGTCGAAGTTGCCTGTTGAGTCAACTCCGACCGCCTGCAGATAAGTGTGAAACAGGTTGCCGTGGTCGACCTGCTTGTCGATCACTTCAGTGCCCTTGTCGTTGGTCGCCCCGAACACATGACCGCGCGGAACTTTGGTTCCCGCCATGCAGACGGACCACGCTCGCGACCAGTGGTCACGGCCGTAGTACAGATTCACATTCGGCGTGCGTCCGAACTCGCTGAGTACCACAATCAACGTGCTGTCCAGCATCCCACGTTGAGCGAGGTCGGCGACGAACGTGGAGAACGCAAAGTCGAATTCGCCGAGCTGCTCGATGTGGAAATTGAAGTTCTCATTGTGTGTGTCGTAGTTCGAATGCGACAACTGCACGAACGACACACCGCTCTCCAGCAGACGTCGAGCCAGCAGGCAGTGACGTCCGAGGTCGTGCTTGCCGTAACGTTCGATTTCGCTCGCTGGCTCCTTGGAGACGTCAAACACATCGCGCTGACTCATCAGCTTCTCAGCTTGCTCGAACGAGTAAGTGAATGCTTCGGTAACGGCGGTTCGTCGACGATTCAGGAATCGCTCACTGACCTGACGCCGGAAGTCGTTGCGAGCCTTGTCGGAGTCTTCTGTGATGGAATCTGGTCGAACGGTGTTCGGCGGAGGATTGCCGTTTCCGAGTTGAACGCTGGAGTACTTCGGGCCGAGCCAGGCCGAATCATTTCCTCGCCCACCGCCGCCGCCGGGAGTAATCAGAATGTGACCTGGCAGCGAGCTATCCTGAGGATTCAAAGTCTTCGAAGCGACCGCACCGATCTGAGGAAACTCACCAGCCGGGGTCTGACGCCGACCGGTCATCATCAAATAAGCGCCTTTGCCATGATCGTCTTCGGACGTGTTGACGCCGCGAACAAGACACAGGTGATGCATCTGCATGGCGGTTAACGGCAACAGTTCGCTGATGTGAATGCCGGGGACGGAAGTCGGGATCGCAAGAAATGGTCCACCCGTTTCGGTGCCAGGTTTTGGATCCCAGCTCTCAAGCTGACTCAAGCCACCGTGCATGTTGAACACGACGATTCGTTTCTGATCCGACTTCAAGTGAGCGGCCATCGCGGGCGAAGTGAAGGCACCGAGTCCTCCAACCATGGCTCCGGCTCCAGCGGCCAGAGTTCCCAGAAACTGTCGGCGAGCCAGTCCGTGTGCGACCGTGTTGCAAGGATAGTTGAGTTTCATGGTCGGTTGCTCTCAGAAGAATTCCGTGGTCAGGCGGTTTCCACATTGGTCCGCCGATACGTCACACCATCATTTGTTGAATCGAAATTCCGCGCTGCTGATCAGGCCCCAGACAAGTTCCTGAGCGGCTTTTGCTCGATCAGGACGAGCCGCAAGGAAGGCCGCGACATCGGCAGATTCCTGTTCGGTCGGCATGCGAGTCAGGATGCCCAGATACAGCTCTTCGGCTGCAAGCTTTGCATCCGTGGTCTTTACAATTCGCTCCCCAGCATTGTCGCCGGCTGGAACAACCCA
>CANHVD010000686.1 GCA_947463775.1 Planctomycetaceae bacterium
AAGTATCGTAATCAAATGAATTGTGTCATTAAAACAGGCACTTACTTTTTCCGTCAGCTATTACGAAGAGAATTGCTTAAGGGGTCCGGATTTACTTACTGGATGGCCGACCTGGAAATCGACTCTGATTCGCCTGCAATCTCATGCCCACTCCGGGATGCATCGGCCGAATGTTCACAGATCCAGTCGAAGTTGATCGACGGAGCGGGTACGGGCTTGTGAGCCGGATAGATCCCCAGTTGCGGGATCGGGACTTTGGCCGAGAGCGGTCGCTGCCGGTCGCATTTGCATCAGTGGCCAATTGCAAAATGGTGTGGCGATCTCCGATCGGATTAACGCACACTTTGATTCTGCAATTGCCACGAATGCGACGACCCGTTTGCAGAAGTGGCGTGTGGAGCAGTTTCAGTGGAGAAGCAGGAGATCTTGGGAAATTCCGCCTATAGAGCTTGCATCCTGGGGGATTGGTCGGCGTAGGTTGTCGCGTGACAGGAAGATCCTTGTGCGTCTTCGAATGTTGACGGGGAACACCTACTGACGTGACTTTTGGATGGTGAGCTGTTGATAACGAAGATGGCATGTCCGTTCAAGACATTGGCTGCGATGCTGTGTGTGTTGATGTGCGGGCATTAGCTCAGCGAAGTGTTTGTTGCGGACGTTATCACGTTTGATAGCGGTGCCGTAAACAGGGTCGTTTGGGGTTTTGACACTGCTGGGGATCACGGGTGCGGCGTATCGAAGCGGAAGAGGAAATAATAGTTAGCACTGTTGTGCTTAGACCCATTGTGTTTCGAAACGTCGCCGTAGGCGGCTTGTTTGTGATTCACCAGGGAACCGCTTTTCTCTCCGGCATTTCACTCCGTCTTGAACAAGGTCGAAGTTGGTCGCCGGTCGTTCAGCATAGCATTGGCTCTTTCCGATCCCGAATAAGTTAAAGGATATGTTTGCAGCAGTTTGCATCCATCTCCTCCCTTGAATAACAGCATGCACTTTTACGACGTGTGTCCCTTTTTGTCAGGGACTTGATGTTAACAGGGGCACCAATCCGAGTTCGGATCGACGCCTCGCCCAACCCAAATGGAAATGACGGAGAAGAGACGCCCGCCTCGGCTGATGGGATGTTCGTCAACCGGCAGGCGAGGGCGGATTTGTCATTGAACGGGCTCTCATTTATCTCTGAGCCTTTAGTCAGAGTATAACTTTTTCTGACACTACATTTTCGGGTGTCGCACACTCGCCGTATGCTGGGCACGCCCGGCTTGGAGGAAGATCAAAGTGGAACAGGACGCATGGGCTGGTCGCACGGAGTCGGCCGCAGAACTGGGGCGCGGCATCATCGAGGGACGCATCACCCGGCGTGGGTTCATTCCCCGAGCAGCACTCACGGGACTCTCGGTGGCCGTCATCGGCTGTGTAGCTAAAGTCGATTCAGGCGCCAGGAATTCAGGCAACGCCGAAACGTCCGACTCGTCGGCCAGTGCCCCGGCTGCCGGGGGTGGTAGCTTCGATCCGATGAAGTACGCAGGTCAGACGGTGCGCATTTTGCTCGTTGACCGTGAGCGGGACGATCTGGGGTTGCGCGATAAGAAGTCCGAACTCGAGGCCGCAACCGGTCTGAAGATCGAAATTACGGCGTTGGCCCTGGACGCCCTCGACCAGTCGATCGCTCAGAACCTGCGAGCGCCTGAGTCGGCCTTCGACATCGTGCACATTGTGGGCTTCACTGTCGCGAGTACCGTCGGCGCTGGGTTACTCGAGGACATCACGGGCTACGTCAGCGCCCCCTCGCGCACTCCCGCCGACTATGACTTCGCTGATTTCCCGAAGGGCCAGCTGGACTACGCCGGCTACTTCAATGTGCAGACCGGAGAGTTCGGCGGCGACACGCTGTACTTGATCCCGGGCATTGAAAGTGGATCCTGCATGATGTTCTACCGCAAGGATCTGCTGGGCGGCCCCGGCCAGCCTGCAGTGCCCACCACCTGGGCGGAATACCTGGCGGCTGCCAAGGCGCTGACAACAAGTGATGTCGCCGGCAGCGCGATGGTCGGCGCGAACGACGTGTCCAACTTCCTGGTCGATTGGTACACCCGCTTCATCACGATGGGCGGGCAGTTGATCAGCGGCAGCAAGAATGACAAAACGCTCACCACGCGATTTGACAGCCCGGAGGCGGTGGCCGCCCTTCAGAATATGATTGATCTGCTGCCATACTCGCCGTCCGCCGTCACACAGTACGGGTTCACGGAGGCGCTGGAAGCGTTCAAGTCGGGCAAGATCGCGATGTGGCCAGCATGGGCGACGATCGCCGGCGCCCTCTACGGCCCCGATTCGACGGTCAAGGACAAAGTGGCCGTGGCGCCAATGCCCGCCGACGATGGCAAACCCCGCGCGATCCGCGGCGGTTGGGGCTTGGGAATTCCGAGGAATCTGCCTCAGGCCAACAAGGACGCGGCGTATCACCTGATGACCTATCTGACCTCGAAGGCCTTCGAGAAGTACCAGGTCATGACTTACGAGACGGATCCGAACCGAGCGTCAACCGCAGTGGATGCGGAGATCGTGGCGGCGTTGCCTTACATCCCGGCGGCTGTAAAAGCCATCGAGAGCTCCCAGACCCTGGAGATCGCGAACATCCCCGAGACGCTCGAGATCGTGGGCAAAGTCGCGAGAGAGATTAACCTCGCGCTCACAGGTGCGCTGGATGCCAGGACGGCGATGGCGAACGCACAAGCCTCATCACTTGTGACGCTCAAAGCGGGTGGGCACCTCGTGTGACTCGGGCGATTCCAGGCATCGATCGATGGAGGTGGCGGCCAGGCGTCGTCGCCTCCTTGAACGAGAGGCCTCTTTGACCGCGGAGTAGTACGCCCACGTGGAAACCGTAGCTGTCCCTTCCCCCCAAAAAACACGCGGAGTTTTGAAGCCGCGTCTCTTTGCAATGGTAATGTTTCTGCCAATTGTTTTCAGACACTGACCGATTCACCACCGTTTGAAAATTTAGGCCCAATGCGCCACCGGGGACCAGAAACGAAATGGACAGCGATTATCAATCTTAGAATTTGTTTCGAGGCATCTCGTCCGTTTCTTCACACAGGCATTGGATTGATTCAGATCACAAAACACTAAACCAGGAACATACAAAAACGTGGCAACAAAACATTACATTCTGGATCTTCCGTCGCGTCTGGACGGAAGCAATTCCGCTGCCTTTGAATCGCAGTTGACCTCAGAGCCGCTGAGTGCCGTTCAGTACCTTATTTTGAATCTCCAGTCAGTCAACCTGATCACAAGCATCGGAATTCGATATTTGATTGTTGCCGCTGAACAAATGCGACAGCGAGGCGGATGTTTGCTGATGTGCGCGCCTGGAGACAATGTTCAGCAGGTGTTGAAGATCTCTGGTCTGCTCAAACAATTCCGGATCCTGCCGGACGTGAATGCTGCTGTTCTGTGGTTGTCAGAGAACGGCACCTCTGAGCAGTGAGTTTATTGGGTCGAGTTAGTTTCGATATCAAATCAGATCGCACGCGGTGCTCTGGTTTCGGAACGAACATGGAAAGTGTCCCTGCAAGATTTCGGCCGCGACTTTATTCGGTTTTAATTCACATCGATCTGTGAAGGAATTTCAATTGCCACAAGATGATAACCAAGCCAAAGCGGGTGACGATGGGTTAAGCCTTCCTGGTCAGGGCCTGACTAAGGAGCAAGCCTTTTTCCGAATACTGGATGGTCACTGGCGTTATG
>CANHVD010000687.1 GCA_947463775.1 Planctomycetaceae bacterium
GCTGGGCACGACGACACCATAACGTAGACCGCGTCTCTGCTGGCTACTGCTTGGTGGTGTTGATGCTGAGGGCAATTGTTTACCACGGAGGTCACAGAGAGCACAGAGGAATCGCAAGAGACACTATCAGTGCGCAGGTTTTTGAACGCAGGGTTCGCTGGGTAACGCAGAGGGAAACACCAGTTGTTTCTGACTTCCCCCCTGCGTTACTCTGCGACCTCTGCGTTCAAACCCTTGCAATTCTTCTGTGCTCTCTGTGACCTCCGTGGTTAAACCTGCGATTCTTTACTCAGCGTTATTTCGCAATCCGAAAACCGACATGGCAAAACGTAAAGCAAAATCGGCCAGCCGAACGCCTCCTGGCAAACCCATTCGCAAGGCCTGGAAGTTTTGCCCTCGCTGTGGAGTCACCGCGACAAAGACCGGACGCAATCCGTTCTCCTGTACGGCCTGCGGCTTCACTCACTACTTCGCGCCGGTTTCGGCTGTTGGTGCGATAGCGACTGATCCTGAGGGGCAGGTGCTGTTACTTGTGCGAGCCAAGGATCCAGGCAAAGGAATGTATGGACTGCCTGGCGGATTTGTGGATGCCGGCGAAACGGCGGAAGAAGCGTTGCGGCGAGAAGTTCTGGAAGAGGTTCAGCTCAGCGTGACTTCTTACCGGTACCTTGTGTCGTATCCCAACGAATACAACTTCAACGGCTTTGTGCTGCCAGTCACGGATATGTTTTTTGTGATCGAGGTCGAGTCCTTCGACAGTATCTCATTGATGGACGGCGAAATCGATGCGTGGCACTTTTGCCATCCGACTCGTCGAGAACTCAACCGCATGGCCTTCGAATCCAATCGCAAAGCTCTGGAGTTCTTCCTTGCGAGCGTAGAACGGTAAGTACTGGCAACGCAGTTTTCTTGTTGCCATTTCCGAGGGGTACTTGAATCGTTTAACGGCTAGCCTGTTGATTTAGTCGCTTCATCAGCCGCAGGGCGTTAGCCCCCGGTTGTTTTTCCTGAGGTTCAGCGGCAAAAACCGGACGCTAACGCGTTCCGGCTAATTAATTCAACAGGCTGCAAGCCGAAGGCGACTGTGTGAGCCATGGCAGCGGTTCATCTCGAACTGGCCAATGAATAAACGAGGGGTGTTGCCCCTCGTTTATTTGCATTCAAAAGACACTGACAACCATTGGGAATGGATTGCCGTCCTACAGCATGCCAACGACAAGGTCGCCCATTTCGGTCGTGCTGATGGATGGACCTGTGCCAGCGATATCTTTAGTCCGATGACCGGCCTTGAGAACTCGGCTGACGGCATCTTCAATCGCGTCGGCTTCGGCGTTCATGCTCATGGAATAACGCAGCATCATGGCAGCAGCCAGAATTGTGGCCAGTGGATTCGCGATGTTCTTCCCGGCAATATCCGGAGCAGATCCATGGATCGGCTCAAACAATCCCGGACCACTGGAACCAATCGAGGCTGAAGGCAATAGGCCGAGTGAACCAGGCAGCATCGAAGCTTCGTCAGTCAGAATGTCACCGAAGAGATTCTCAGTGACAACAACGTCAAACTCGCGAGGCTTTGAAATCAGGTGCATGGCCATCGAATCAACAAGCACTACGTTGTACTCGAGATCCGGGTACTCTGTCTTGACGACTCGCTCTGAAACCTGACGCCACAGTCGTGAGGCTTCCAGAACGTTGGCCTTATCAACCATCGTCAGCTTGCCGCGACGCTTGCGAGCGGCATCGGCGGCGACTCGAACCACGCGTTCGATTTCTCCGGTGGAATAGATCATCACGTTCCAGGCTTCTTCGCCCGATGGATGAGGCTTGCGTCCCGATTCGCCAAAGTAAATACCGCCCGTAAGTTCACGAACGAACAGAATATCGGTACCAGCCACGATCTCGCGCTTCAACGGGGAGGCATCCAGCAGTTCATCCCAGGTCTTGGTTGGTCGCAGGTTCGCGAACAGTCCCAGCTCTTTACGAATTCGCAAGAGGCCGGCTTCCGGACGAGTCTTCGCCTTCGGGTCATCCCACTTTGGTCCACCCACTGCACCCAGCAGAACAGCGTTTGATTTTTTGCAGGCGTTCAGGGTCTCTTCTGGCAAAGGATCGCCGCAGGAGTCGATCGCATTGCCGCCGATGGCGTGTTCCGGCATGTCGAATGTATGGCCGAATCGCTTCGCAATGACTTCAAGAACTCGTTTGCCCTGAGCCACAATTTCAGGCCCAATACCGTCACCAGGAAGCAGAACAATCGTCGCATGCATCAGAAAAACTCCACAGCCAAAGCTGCCTCAGAAATCAGTTTTCGGCTCTTCGGGACAATTTTGGGAAGAGCGCTACAAATCACGAAGCCGCACAGGGTAAACCCTTCTGCCGCTGTTTCAACCATGGATGATCGGCGGATCAACGAATTGAGAATGGAAACGCGTTTGAGGACTCTATAACCTGCCGCCGCTTATCTGATCCGGGAAAATTCGGGTGCTGGTTCGGAATTCGGCGGTGGTTCGCGCTCCAATGGATTGCTGGCTGAAGCCAGCACTACACGCTGAACGGCTGCTGAAATAATGAATGGCTTGCGCCATGCCGCTTTGAAGAAGGACAACATGTCACGCATTGCATTCCTGACCATGGATAGCCTGGAAGGCTTCGTCTCCTACGACTATCTCGTTCGCGACATTCTGCGGCAGCGAGGTCTCCGCGTTGATGAAGTCTCTTGGAAAAATCCGCACGCCGATTGGGATCAATACGATCTCGTTGTGATTCGGTCTCCGTGGGACTATCAGCAGTCGTGTTCTCAGTTCCTTGATGTGCTGGCCCTGATCGATGCGTCCCGCGCGAACCTTCAGAATCCGCTCAAGGTTGTACGTTGGAATGTGGAAAAGACATATCT
Source organism: Planctomycetaceae bacterium (assembly GCA_947463775.1). Lineage (GTDB taxonomy): Bacteria > Planctomycetota > Planctomycetia > Planctomycetales > Planctomycetaceae > SXXK01. The sequence goes on from CANHVD010000687.1 coordinate 2,894, forward strand.
CCGAGACCTGCAGGATTCCGGAGTCACGATTGTTCCAACGGCGTGGCTGCAGAGTCCTCGAGTGGCCGATCTGACGAGTCTCTTTGAACAATTGAAAGCTGATCAGGTCGTTGTAAAGCCATTCATCGGCGCCGGGGCGACCGATACTTTTTGGTTGAATTCGAACAGCTCGCCGGAGTTGTTACAGTCGATCGAAACGCTTTATCAGGGACGTCTGGCACTTGCTCAGCCGTTTATCGAAAGCGTACTTTCGTATGGGGAGATTTCGCTAACGTTCTTTGGCGGTGAGTACAGTCACACGGTTTTGAAGACTCCGAAGTCCGGCGACTTTCGAGTTCAGGAGGAGCACGGCGGGATCATTCAGCCCATCGATCCGGATCCCGAGGTCATTGCTTTTGCGCGACGAAGCCTTGCGGCCGTTCAGTCAGACCTGTTGTATGCTCGAGTGGACTTAGTGTTCCTTGAGAATCAGCAGCCCGCGATTATGGAACTGGAGCTGATTGAGCCTTCGCTCTATCTGTCGTACGACGACGAATCTCCCCGGCGTTTTGCGGATGCGATTCAGGCGAGGCTGTGATGAGAATACTCAGCGATGCCGTCTTCAAAGCGTGACGGCGCGAACCGTCCGGTGAGTGCATGAAGTGAGGAGTTCCCGTCGACGGAGCGACGGGTGTACCGTACGCTCGTTCCTCCGCCGACGAGATCACTGCATCTGGATCTCGACGCTCGCAGACCCCGAATTATCGCTGCGGCTGGCGGCAGAATCGTTAACCTGCAGCCATAACTCTGAATCGACGGGTGCTGTGAGTGAGCTCCCTCGGCCGACCGGAATCCGCCCGGAACAA
>CANHVD010000688.1 GCA_947463775.1 Planctomycetaceae bacterium
ATTCGCCGTGTCGTATTTTGGCCCCGAATTATCGGGCAGCCGCATCCCACCACCAACGACCGGACTGGCCCACGGGATTGGATTCGATGGCCTTCTTAACAACCTCTGCCGAAACCTCGAAATTGTCGGGGTTCTTGACCACACTTCGCAGGTCGGCACGCACACCGCCCGCAACCTGAACCACGATCTCGCGACCGTTGTAGACTCGGCTACTGGCCGCTGTCATCAGTTCGGCTGGCACTTCGACCGGAGCCGGTGAATAACTGCCAGAGGCACTGAGAACTTCCGGCTGCCAGCCCACCTGGCGATTCAGGCCCATCGTATGAACCAGAGCTGTTGCCAGGCCCAGATCAAAGACATTCTGCAAGTCGGCAAACACCACATCCTGACTGGACAATTCTGGCAAATGCTCCGTGAACAATCGAGCAAACTCCGTATTCGCGTTGTCAGCTTTTCCAGTAGCCTGACGAGATCCGTCGGCCGCGACCAACTGATTTTCAGACTGACACTGGACTGCTTTGCCAGAGAATTCAAACGATTGGCGGTCTGGCGAAACCTGGATGGAATCGTATCCCACGGTCATCCACCATCGCAGGGCATCCATGGCCGACCCCTTGCGTTCCGCTCGGCTGACCAGATCAAAATAACTCTTCATGCCAGCCGCGCCTTCGCGTTCGCCAATTCCGATCAGCTTCATCTGATAGTCGGCTTCAACGATGACACTAGCTACGCGAGAATCCTGAGGAATACCCTGCACGATAACGTTCTGGAGCCCCAGCATTTCCTCGAGCTTATCCGTCTCCGCGCCAACATTTCCCGCAGTCAGTTCCATCTTCGCCGCGTAGTCACGAACGGCTTTCACCTGTTCCGGCTTTGGATCAATTGAACATCTGAAGAAGCCGGAACCACCTTGCTCGAACGTGCGGCTCAGAGTGACAAGGTCGTCAAAGCGAAGTGTCGGATGTCCATTCGACACACTGACGGTCCGCTGATCATCAGCATTTTTCCACGCACCTGCGGGACCACCAATGACAACGTCCTGTGAGTCTGGAAACACAAACAGGAACTGGACTTCTGTCAAACCAGCCAGGCAGGCGACATCGTCTGGAATGGGCTGCCCAGCGGCCATCAAACTCTTTACGTGCTGCTCAAGTCGAGGCAGGGAAACAAGACGCAGCTCGGATGACTCCTGCACATCGTCGTTGGGATTTGCAGTTCGAGCCAGCTCTGCTGCAGCCAGCAATCGAGAGTTGTCGTATCTCATCATCAAGGCCGTAGCCATCATCGGTGTGCCAAAAAACACACCCTGATCAAACTGAGTAATTGTTCCGAAGTCTCCCCCATCCTGTTCCCAGGTGGCCGGTGGGCTGGTCTGCTCAACAATCAGGTTGATCAAAGTCTGGAAGTCAGTTTGAGCGCCACCGCCAGCTTCCAGCTTTTCTCGACTGATGCGAGCGCGGTCGGCTGTTTTTCGGTCCCCGGCTTTCAAAGCGGCTGCTTCAAGATTCTCGGCTGCTTTCCGGAAATCGCCCTCCTCCGCGGCCAGTCGTGCTTCCAGCCTCAATCGGGAAGACTCCATTCCGGCAGTGACTGGTTTATCCCTTTCACCCGCTGCGGCCACACCGCTCGATGCAAGGACCGCACAACCGAAGGCGAACGTCACGCCTCCTCGCAGGAACCGTCGGAGTCGAGGACTTAAACCGGAGACGGAATCAAACAGTGGCATCTGGATGACCTCATAAAGAACCGAACGAAGTACGGACAGAAATCCAGGAGATTCCCGGATGACAGCAAAAACTGCGCACACGCCCGCACACGGCATGAAAAACCTTTGTCTAGGATCGTCGTGCGGACACTCAGCGTCAAGAAGATTCCTCTAATTCCTCGACGTACCAGTTCTCCCGTATCCATTGGCCGTTCCAATCGAACCGGCTGTGCCAAATGGACGTAGCATTTCCTGACTTTCATTCTCCACCGTAAGGTTAACGGACTGTTGAGTGAACCCTTGAGCGGCCAGTCGCAGGCGTCTTCACCCGGTTTCATCTCCGCCTCCGGCTCGCCGTTCAAAGAAAAAACGCCACACTTGATTCAATCAGTAGCGGGTTTAGGTGCTGGCCGATTCGACACTCGGAAGTCGGCCAGCAGGTTCCTGTCTAAGCGGTGCAGACCATCCGTCGCCAGTCCACAATCAGGTTGCAGGATTTTGAGGATCCCAAACGGTGCTCCTTGCACCCAATGCGGCGACAGGAGACCATTGCTGTCTCTCATCCAAAACAAAGCCGCAGTCCTGCCCCGTCAAAAGTTTTCCCGTTGCCAACTGCTGGTGAATCCCGATTCCTGTCACCAAGGATCAAGCAATGCCCGAACTCCCGGAAGTCGAAACGATGGTTCGAGGCGTCCGCAACGATTGTAGCGGTCGAACCATTTCTTCCGTGGAGTTCGTCCGGTGCCAGCGAAAGCCGATTTCCGTATCACCTGAGCGCAAAACCGTCGTGCAGCGACTCAAGGGCCGTCGCATCGAAAACGTCAGCAGACTGGCCAAAAGAGTTCTGCTGGAACTCGATTCGCAAGAAACTGTCGTCGTCGAACCTCGCATGACCGGTCTGCTTTTGGTTTCAGAGCCTCCGACTGCCGAACACCGCCGCGTCGTGTGGCATTTTGAACCCTCGCCAGATCTTGCCAGCCAGATGGAATTCTGGGACCGTCGAGGATTGGGGACTCTGTCACTGCTTTCGCCCGATCAGCTTGCGGACCTGCGACTTAAACTCGGTCCCGACGCGTTAGCAATCACCGAACAGCAATGGCAAAGTCGACTTTCAAAAACAGCACGCGAAATCAAAGTCGCTTTACTGGATCAATCTCTGGTCGCTGGAATTGGTAACCTTTACGCCAGTGAGATCCTGCATCGCTCAGGAATCAGTCCGCTTCGCAGCGCTGCAACTTTGAGCGTAAAGCAGATTGCGAAGCTCAACGAAGCGACGCATCATATTTTGAATGAGGCTATTCAATATGAAGGCTCAACACTGAACGACGGTACTTATCGGAATGCCTTAAACAAGGATGGCAGCTACCAGAATCACCATCGCGTCTACCAAAAGGCGGGAACCCGATGTTTCACCTGCGGCAAAGCGGAGATTCAGCGGATTGTTCAGGCACAACGGGCCACTTTTTTCTGTTCCCGGTGCCAAAAATAGACGATGCGAGCCGATTGATCCCGTTTAAAGCGGAGTGATCAATATGTCGTCGTTACCAAACGTCTTCAATGCTGCCAGTATTTGCATGCACAAGCCGACCCGGCCCCGCCCAGTCAGGAGCATTTTGCAGAATTCTAAGCCAGACGTTCGAACCTCGAGCCACTCCCTCAAAGGACAGATGATTTCCTAACTCATCATCATGAGCAATCTTTTCGGCCTGCCAGTAAATGGCGGGAGGTGAATCAAATGCTGCACAGACAGCAAGAATGTCAATCTGAAGTCCTGATGGTACTTGTCGACCATCGGCCGGACCGCCGCAAACTTCTGTTCGTGACACGAACAACGACACCTCCCACGAATCCAAATCGATGTCGTGGAAGAAGTGACATCCAATCGGCGCGGTAACGTGGCGATCCACGACACCGCGAACGGCGTCATTGACAAACCATCGCAGCCAGGAAGGCGGATTGGTCGAGTTAGGAATGGCAGGTATCATCAGGCGCGAGGAGGGGATCTCAAGCTGATCGAGGATCAGAACA
>CANHVD010000689.1 GCA_947463775.1 Planctomycetaceae bacterium
GCCAGGTTCACCTCGCGGGACAGAAATTTGAGCCACGTCTTTCCATCGGCTGTGATCCGCAGATTGGCTTTGCCGCAATGACCTTCTTCGACCAGTAGTTTCTGATCTCGGATGGTTACTGTTGCCATTCGCTTTTCAGATCCGGTGAAAGTGAAGTGATAAACGGCATCAAGCCCTTTGGATTGTCCTGGCTGGAATTGCAGGGACATGTATTTCAGAAAACTGTCGATCGATCGCACATTGAGATTTCCTCGGACAGGTCGCAGCGTCTTGTGAGGAAATCGGCGCTGAACATGTTCGGCCGCGTCCGATCCCGGGACAGCATAAACGATCTCTTCCTTGTCCTGCAGAGGCCTCAAGGTCTCCTCGGTAAACTGTTTGCGATTCTCCAGCCATGGCGCAATCACGTCTTCACCGGCGGGACAAACCGCCAGACAGTACGCGGCCTTGTAATTCGCACCGAATGATAAGCTTTGCCACATCGATGCCGATTCAGAATCGGAAACTTTCGCTCGCAGTTCGTTACGACTACCGCTGGCCGCGATCTGCTCCGTCAAGTCAACAAAGCCGCCCATGAACTCACGATAGTTATGTGTATAACAGGCGCTGAAATTGAAATCGCCGTTGGTGGCGATGGCTCCGACAGGACAGGCCGCCACGCACAGTCGACATTCCAGACAAGGGTTGTAGTCAATGGGTTTCGATTCTTCGGCAACAGCTTCACCGATCAGAATTGTCCCCAGCAGAATGAAGTTGCCAAACTTCGGATGAATCACGTTGCGATGAATTCCCATCTGTCCCAACCCCGCCGCCACAGCGACCGGCTTGTGCGACACAACCCAGATTTTTCCGGGGAAGTTGTCCATCTCCATTGGAAAGCCCATCGACGGATTCACCGCTTTGACGCCTCGAGCCTCCAACTCCGTCACGACGTTCCGTGCAACCTCATTAACGTGATCACCCGTGTGATGAAACTCCAGGTTAGCGACTGATCTTGCAGAGCTGCGAATCGGTTCGCGATTCATTTTGCATACAAATGCCAGCAGGGTTTTTGTCCATGGAGCGAAACTCATAATGTCCGCTCGCTGGTCGTCTAGCTCAGGACGATCAATCGAAACCAGCCCTGCGTCATCAGCGCCACAGTCGAGACACAATTTCCGCAGTGCTTCTGAAGTGAGCAACACCGGCGAAGACACTTTTGCAGCGTCTCGAACTTTGATCACCGTCGGATGTTCATCGATTCGCCCCACGAGCATGCCCCCTTTAATCATTTACCGAAACCGCAACCAGAACACTTGCAAAATGCAAGCAATCGCCGCACTTGCATTCTGCAAGCATCGCAGGTATTGTCAAGTGAGGTGTGCCGGCAATTGCCAGACTCGTGAGCATAAAGGTCCCGACAGGCACCCAAAACATTCACCATCTCCGGCGAAAGCTGAGCCCCATGAAACATAATCGCTCCTGTTGCCCGGTGGCCTGCACGCTGGACCTGATCGGCGACAAATGGACGCTGCTGGTTGTCCGCGACCTTCTGCTGGGACGATCTCATTTTCGTGAGTTCTCATCGTCCCCGGAGCGCATTGCGACCAACATCCTGACAGATCGCCTTACGCGACTTGTCGAAGCGGAACTGGTCGAAAAATTCCCATCACCCGAGCAACCCGGAAGAGACGCGTACCGTCTCACAGAAAAAGGCACAACCCTTGGGCCGGTCGTGCAGTCCATCAAAAAGTGGGGCCTGGAACACATCGAAGGCACGTCGGCTCGCTTGAAGCCCAAATGATCATGAGCATCCTGCGCTGAGATGCCGCCCCTCTGCGTTCCGGGCGGTCACGTCATCAAAAGCAGCATCTCAGAAACGCGATTGAGCCTGAAGAGAAGCAAGCCCACCCAATCCATCTCACGGATCGCATTGAGCAGAACGGTTGCCGCAGCCATCGTACACCGGAAGGCTCAGGCGTAAAAACCTGTACGCGAATGGAGTGAAAACAGCACGCACTAGACGGGCATACTGCCGGGCTGATGCCCCTCGGCCAATGCGAGGCGACGAAGCCAGCGGTAGTGCGACGCAAGTCCGGACATAAAGCTCGGATGCACGTTGTAGCGAATCCCGAACTCCTGGCAGGTTTCGCGAACCAGGGGACTGATCGCTCGATAGTGAATGTGGCAGACCTGCGGAAACAAATGGTGCTCAATCTGGTAATTCAAACCACCAACAAACCATGACAGAAGAAGGTTGTTCGGGGCGAAGTCGACAGTCGTTTCAATCTGATGGATTGCGAACGATGACACCATTCGCCCCGTGTCAGATTCCGGCATCGGGAAGGCGGCTTCCTCAACGCAGTGAGCCATCTGAAAAACAATACTCAGCATAACGCCCTGAAAGAACGACACACCCATATAAACGGCCAGAACCTGCCACCACGGATGCAGCATCATCGGGACGACGAAACCCATCACGATAAAGAACACTTTTCCGATGAGGAAGATTGCCAGTTCCTGACCTTTGGGGCGCACGACTGAATGCACTCCGATCCGGCCACGCAGGAGATCGCGGAAGTCATCGTAGAACTGCCATTTGATAGCGATGAATCCATACAAGAACCACAGATAGAAATGCTGCAGCCGATGAAAGCTAAGATACCTCTGGTGCGGCGACAGTCGGCCCAGAATCCCAAGCTCGATGTCATCATCATGTCCCGTAATATTGGGATAAGTGTGATGAATGACGTTGTGTTTTCGAGCCCAGTAGTAGGAACTACCACCCAGCATATCCAGCGACCAGGCGGCCATCCGGTTGATGATGGAAAATCGCGAGTATCCCCGGTGGCTACCGTCATGCTGGATACTGAAGCCAATGGCCGACATCGCCAGGCCCAATGAAGCACATGCTGGCGCGACCGTCCACCACGAAACAGGCCCGATAACCAGGAACGCGTAAGAGGACGCAAACCAGGTCAGGATCACCGCGGTCTTGACATACATTTGCCAGCAGTCTCGAGGTGACTGATGCGTATTTTGAAAATACTGATCTACCCTTCGCTTGAGCGACAGAAAGAATTCATCATGCCGTTCAAACTTGGGGATTGCGGTCGGTGCGGCCAACGGCGGGGTGCCATCAGCGTGCGATGCCTCAGAAGCCAGGAGCATAGTCTGCCTGTAATTCACTCGGAATGACTCGTGACGAGTAACAACGTATTCTTCGGGCGGCATAAAACTGATGCCCGGTCGTTCGCGGGATATATCACTCAGATCTTTGCCTCAGTCGTGGCCGCGCACAAAGTAACACTCTACTCCTGCCACGCGCTGATTGCCAGTGGCTGAAATAATTCCCGCTGACAGAACATTAAGGCGATATGAAGGAACGTTTTGCGTTCTGCCAGAAACAATGCAGGAGCTTTCCAAAAACGATTCAAGACTGTGTGAGTTGCAGTTGGATCGAAGCCTGGAGGACAACAATCGCCCCTTTTTTGCCATCCTGATGCATCCTGACTCGCTGCGCAACCGCTCAAGCTATTCGCTGAGTAACTGCACTAGGACCGTCTTGTTGGCCTCCGGGAACTCCAGATTCGCCAGCTCATCAAAAGTAACCCAGCGAAACGGAAATGTCGCCGGGGCCTGATCCGGCAATCCGGGACTCAGGCCGCAACGCCAGAAATGCAGCTCCACATCGCCGTGTGCGTACGTGTGCTCAATGGTTGCCAGATGTTCTCGCGGAACAATCAACAA
>CANHVD010000690.1 GCA_947463775.1 Planctomycetaceae bacterium
AAGATGCTGTCTCTGGCCGAAGTTCAGGTCTTTTCCGCGGGGCAGAATATCGCAACGTCCGGCAAGGCGACTCAAAGCTCAACGGATTATGCCGGACCGCCGGAATACGCGATTGATGGGAACACGGACGGCCAGTACGAGAAGATGTCGGTGACTCATACGGCGGTTTCTGACAATCCTTGGTGGGAGCTTGATCTGACAAAAGATTCTGCGATCGATCGAATTGTGATCTGGAACCGCGCCGGTGAAGGTGTTTACCAGCGACTTGCAGGTTTTCGCCTGTCGATGTTGGATGCGAATCGGAATGTTCTTTGGAGTCAGAATATTGCCGAACCTCCAAATCTATCGGCCGAGTACTCTCCGAGCAACACTCGCGATATCAGCTTTGTCGCCGGGCTTGCTGACTTCCAGCAGGACGGCTTTGCTCCGGAAGAAGTCTTTGACGGAAAGACTGAGCCTGAGAACGGCTGGGCGATCGGCGGCAGCGTGGGACAAAGTCACCGCTTGACTCTTGTTCCTTCAGCCGCGATTGAATTCAAAGAGAACACCATCCTTCGACTGATCGTTGAGCAGAATTCTCCGTACGCCAATCATCTGCTGGGACGGTTTCAGGTTAATACGACCGACGACGCTGCGGTCATCGAACGAGCCGGATTACCTCAAAATATCGTTGCGATTATCGACAAAGCCGCAGACCAGCGCAGCGTGGACGAGCAGAAGCAACTTGCTGATTGGTATCGCGACAAACTGGCTCCTGAGTTGGCCGCGGAACGCAAAGAACGCGATGCAATGCGTGCCGAGTACAACACGATGAAGCCGGACACCTCGGTACCTGTTTTGCGTGAGCTGGCCAATGACCAACGTCGCAAGACGCTGTTTCAGTTTCGAGGCAATTATTTGGACAAAGGGCATGAGGTTCACGAAGGTGTGCCGGCCGTGTTTCCGCCGATTCCCGCTGGTGAACCTGTCAATCGGCTGACGTTTGCAAAGTGGCTGGTCAATGAAGAAAACCCATTGACCGCGCGAGTCGTCGTGAATCGCTATTGGGAGAACTTGTTTGGTCGAGGGATTGTTTCAACCAGCGAAGAGTTTGGTTCACAAGGTGACCTGCCGACTCATCCGGAACTGCTGGATTGGCTGTCACGGGAGCTGATGGAATCACAATGGAATACCAAGGCACTGTTGCGTCTGGTTGTGATGTCGGCGACATATCGTCAGTCGGCCAAAGTTAGTCCGGATGCCGCCGCTTCCGATCCGGACAATCGCTGGTTGGCTCGCGGACCACGTGTTCGTCTTAGCGCTGAAATGGTGCGGGATCAGGCCTTGTTGGCTTCTGGATTGTTGAGCCGAAAAATGTACGGGGCCCCTGTAAAGCCACCGCAACCAAGCTCCGGTTTGTCGGCAGCATTCGGAAGTTCAACTGACTGGCAGACCAGCATGGGCGAAGACAGATATCGGCGAGCTGTGTACACAACATGGCGGCGTAGCAATCCGTATCCGTCCATGGCGACATTCGATGCACCAAACCGCGAAGTCTGTACTCTCAAACGCAATCGAACCAACACGCCGCTTCAGGCACTGGTGACGATGAACGATCCCGTTTACGTGGAAGCCGCGCAGGCTCTGGGCCGCCTGATGCTGGCTCAAGGTGGAACGTTGCAGGAACAGATTCTTTTTGGCTTCCGACGCTGTGTTCTGCGAGCACCGACCAGCGATGAATTATCGGCGTTGACGACTCTGTATGAGGATACTCAGAAGGAACTGGCCGGGAATCCCGAGAGCGCCATGAAGCTGGCAACAGATCCTTTGGGACCGCTTCCGCAGAATGTGGATGCCGTGCAGGCCGCCACGATGACGGTTGTCAGCAACGTGCTGTTGAACCTTGATGAGATGTTCCTGAAACGATGATCTTCCTTCCCCCTCGTCATGACGCCACCGCCCCACCGCGGGGCGTCATGCGAGGCAAATGAAACATGGTTATGCTTTGCTCTGGAGATCACGGAGTCCAGGAGCGATTCATTGCAAAGGGATCCGGCCCAAGTCGGCTTCACGCCAGTGCTGCCATGGTTTGGGAGCTATAGGCATCTCAACCCCAACGGGGTTTTACAACAAAGCCTGGGGTCGCCGTGACAACGGCGCACCCCAGGAAAGTTTGCCCTGCGATTTGAACCCCAACGGGGTTCCACAATTCGCTGTGACGATACCTGATGAGTGAATGATGTCCGAGTTGTGGAACCCCATCGGGGTTCTGGACATCCCATTGTCCAGTACCTGGGGTGCGCCGCAAGGCGGCGACCCCAGGCTTTGTTGTAGAACCCGTACCGGGTTGTGTCGCAGGATTGCTCGCGGTGGATTCTTCAATGTCTCGGCCACAATGGACTTGTTCCTTAGCGAGAAATGTGGGTCGAGATGTGCCCGGCAGGCGGACCTACAGAAATATGCGACGACAGCCGTCTTGACGAAGTCCACGGCGTGGTTGGAAAAATCATCGCTCGTGCGACAGAATGCTGCCATGTCGGCGTGCCGCCGACTGTGGGCATCGTGCCGTGTGTTTTGTTCCTGTCAGCGCTTCGCTGCACTTTGGGAAACGATATGAGATCTCTTGTTCCATCTGGATTGTTGAGCGTCGTTCTGGCGTTGTCATCACTGTCGTTGCTTGCTGCGGATCGGCATTCCGGAATTGATCCGGACGGTTTTGATAACGCGGTTCGGCCGCAGGACGATTTGTTTTTGCATGTGAATGGTCGCTGGCTGCTGTCGACGGAGATTCCAGCCGACAAATCCAACTACGGATCATTCACGGCTCTCGACGATGCTGCGCGGGAGAATATTCGTGCGATCATTGAAGAGGCGGCGAAGAACCCGAACGATCCGATCGCCAAGAAGGTCGGCGACTTTTATCGCAGCTATATGAACGAAGAGTTGATCGAGAAGAATGGCCTGGGTCCTCTGAAGGCTCAGTTTGCGGCCATTGATCAGATCAAAACCTCCGAAGACGTGATTAGATACTTTGGAGAGGCTGGAATCATCGGTATCGGCGGGCCGATTGGATTCTTCATCAGCACCGACGACAAGAATTCGTCTCGGTATCTCGCCGGGGTTGCTCAGAGCGGCACGACTTTGCCGGATCGAGACTACTACCTGAAAGACGATGAAAACTACGCGAAGGCGCGGACGGCTCTGCAAGCCTACATCACCACGCTGTTTGAACTCGCTACGATTCCTCATGGTGATCAGGCCGCGAAGGATCTGCTGGCACTGGAAACATCGCTCGCAAAGATTCAGTGGTCTCGGACTGAACTGCGAGATGCCGAGAAACGCTACAATCTTTACGAGGTTAAGAAGCTCAGCGAGCTGTCAGCCACGTTGCCATGGGCCACATTCTTCAAGGCTTCTGGAGTCGCTGATCTCACAGAAGTGAATGTCGTGACCCCCAGCTATTTCGAGGGTTTGGAGGCGATCGTTGAGCAGACTCCGGTTGCGACCTGGCAGCAGTATGCGCGCTTTCAGGTGCTGGATTCAGCGGCGGAATACCTGCCCAAAGCCTTTGCGGATGCTCATTTCGAACTGCATTCACGCACGATTGCCGGAGTCCCCGAACAGAAGCCGCGCTGGAAGCGAGCTGTTGATGCGACCTCCGGTGCTGGGGCTGGTGATTTCGGTGTCCTTGGCGAAGCTCTCGGCCAATTGTATGTCAAGAAGCATTTTCCGGCGGAGTCACGTCGCCA
>CANHVD010000691.1 GCA_947463775.1 Planctomycetaceae bacterium
GCAAACGTGGCAGCAGTCATCGCTGCATCCGCGGCAGGACGAGTATTCTCAGAAGGACTCCGCCAACCGTTTTCTGTGGCGAGCCAATCGACGACGCAAAGATGCCGAATCTTTGCGGGATGCCTTCCTCGCGGCGACGCAGGAACTGCAGCTCACCCTTGGCGGTCCAAGCTTCTATCCCACCATCAGCGCCGATGCACTGGAAGGACTGTCGCGAAAAACGTCAGCCTGGACGGCATCGCCCGAAGCGGATCAGCATCGCCGAAGTCTCTACATCTTTACTCAACGCAGTCTGCTGCCGCCGATGATGACGACGTTTGATATGTGCGATTCCACGATGTCATGCGGACAGCGCGATGTGACGATCGTGGCTCCACAGGCTTTGACATTGCTGAACAACGAATTCGTCCACAAGCGTGCCGCGGCGATTGCACTGTCCTGCGTCAAGAAGGAGGAACCAGTTTCGGAGATCAACGTTCAGCAGGTTTGGGAAATGATTCTGGGCCGAGTGCCGACGGATCAGGAACAGACGTTGGCGATGGCACACATCGAGAATCAATTGCAGCGTTTTCGTGAACCGCCAACAGCTTCCGTGACTTCAAAGCAGGCAGCGAACCGCCAAAGTCTCGAAGAATTACTCCGCACCGCAACTCTCAACCTGGGCGCCGAAGCCGGAGTCGAGACCGACAATGATGGACGCGTGAAGCGATGGCTTGACCAAAGCAGCGCACAACATCACGCCTCACAGGAGATCATTGAATATCAACCGCGGCTTGTGAAGAACGCGATCAAAGGTCGCCCCGCGATTCGATTCGACGGCACGTCCGACTTCTTGCATGTCGCCGGGAAACTGATCGTTGGCGATGAATCGACAGTCTTTGCTGTGGTCACGGATCACGCGGCGGAAGGTCATCGCGAGTTCATTTCGAACTGGAGCGGTCGCGATGGCAATTCGGGGACTTCGTACTTTGTCGGCATGACAAACAAGAACGCGATCCGCCTGAGCGATGCGTTGTCCGGGGTTGGTGAAATTCTGGATCGCCAAAATCCGTTTCTGATCACAGCCACCAACGGTCAACATGGCGCGGCGGTTTATCAACAGAAGCGAGTTGTCATCGAGCAACCAAATCCCATCCCCGCGAGGCGACTGGATACGCCTTGGGTGATCGGTCAACAGGGCAACATCAACGGCGAATATTGGAAAGGCGATATCGCTTGCGTGCTGGTGTTTAATGAACAATTGTCCCCTAACTCATGTGCTATGATTCAGGACTATTTGATTCAGCAATACCAGTTGCCAACGTTGAGCGAACCGGTAGCTCCATTGATGACACCCCAGCAGTTGGCCATTGCCTCGTTGAGTGTCGTGCTGTTCAATTCGAATGAGTTTGCTTACGTCGATTAGCTCGCCCAATCACTATGCCACCGGGTTTACCCCAAATGGAGTGCACTTAAGCAATTGATTGACGTCCAGCGTTCTTCCGTCGAGCTTGTCTCGGCGGAGGACACAACTGGCAGCTCCGTTTTCAGACGCACCGCCAAGGCGCTCCGTTTCGGGCTGTGTTTCGCAGAATAGCTGCGGCAGCATTTAGCCCCTGGCTTCAGCCAGGGGTCGGAGGCGAAAACACGATCCATCAGCCGTGAAACGGCGACAGCGATTGTTCCTTTCACGAGATCAACACATTGCTGTCGCCATTTCACGGCTCAATGTTCATCTTCAAACGTCTTCCCCAGGCTAAAGCCTGGGGCTTCCTGCCGCCGCCTCCATGAGGCGAAATCAGAACGACAGTTGTCCCACTGAATCTCGTCGCAATACCAAATTCCTGAGACCTCAGCACAAGCCCCATTGTGGCAAGTCGAGCTTAAGTTCACGCCATTCGCTCTACCCCGTTGGTTCTACGGCTTTTGCACCACTCCCCTGCGTTCATTCGCTTTTCTCAAATCACAAAGGCATAATCGCCGCGCGAGAGATTTCCCGCGGTTGCATCTCCGCCCTTGATGTCCGCTGCGAACAATAACTCGCCGTTAACCACGCCCCTGACCAGCGAACCGTTTTCCCATCATCGTTCAAGGAGCCCCCGCATGTCCGCAGTCACTGAACCACGTCAGTTTGCGATCCCAAAAATTCGGCAGACAGGGATTCTGATCGGTGATGAGTTTCGCCCATCCGTTAGCGGCAAGACATTCGCAACCGTCAATCCTTCCACGGAAGAAGTGATCTGCGAAGTTGCGGAAGGTGATGCGGCCGACGTTGATCTCGCCGTGCATGCCGCGCGGGCTGCGTTCGAGACGGGGCCATGGTCGCGAATGGATGCTCGCGATCGAGGTCGCCTGATGAACAAACTGGCGGACCTCGCAGAACGACACCTCGATGAACTCGCCGGACTGGAGTCGCTCGACAACGGCAAGCCAATCAATGATGCGCGTGCCGCCGACCTGCCGTTGGCTATCGATTGCCTTCGTTACTATGCCGGCTGGGCCGACAAGATCAAGGGCGACACTGTTCCGATCCGCGGCGATTATTTCTGCTACACACGCCGCGAACCGATTGGTGTTTGCGGACAGATTATCCCCTGGAACTTTCCACTGCTGATGGTGGCGTGGAAATGGGGCCCTGCTCTGGCCACTGGAAACACGATCGTCATGAAGCCCGCCGAGCAGACTCCGCTGAGCTGTCTGCGTCTGGCTGAACTGGCTCTGGAAGCCGGCTTCCCTCCGGGAGTTATCAACGTCGTTCCGGGTTACGGCCCAACCGCCGGCGCATCTTTGGTGCAGCATCCACAGGTCGACAAGATCGCCTTCACTGGCGAAGGCACTACGGCAAAGATCATCATGCGAGAAGCCGCGGACACTCTAAAGCGGCTGACGTTTGAACTCGGCGGCAAGAGCCCGAACATTGTCTTCGCTGACGCCGATCTTGATGCCGCTGTCGCCGGCGCGGAGTTTGGGTTGTTCTTCAATCAGGGACAATGTTGCTGCGCGGGCAGCCGGCTGTTTGTGGAAGAATCTGTCCATGATGAGTTCGTCGCAAAGCTCGTCAAGCGCGCGAGCCAGCGAGTGCTCGGGAATCCGTTTGACACCGAAACTCAACAGGGGCCACAGATCGACCAGGCTCAGTTCGACAAGATCATGAGCTACATCGATCGCGGTCAGGCGCAGGGTGCGAACTGCCAGACCGGTGGTGCTCGCTACGGCAACCGCGGCTACTTCATTCAGCCGACTGTGTTTACCGACGTCCATGACCAGATGGATATTGCTCGCGAAGAAATCTTCGGACCTGTCCTGAGCATCCTGAAGTTCAAGGACATCGCCGAAGTCACTCGTCGAGCGAACAACACCTGTTACGGATTGGCCGCGGCGGTCTGGACTCGCGATGTTCAGAAGGCGCACCAGATGGCTCATAATTTGCGAGCCGGCACGGTGTGGGTCAATTGCTACGACGTGTTCGACGCAGCGGCTCCGTTCGGCGGTTTCAAGATGAGCGGCATCGGTCGAGAACTGGGAGAGGCCGGTCTGGCCAACTACACCGAGTTGAAGACTGTGACAATGGCGATGGGATCGCGATAGGTGAGATTCACATGGTGGGACCAGCGTTACGTTGGCCCACCAATTCCATCATTACTGATTTGAGATTTCAAATTTGAAATACCAGATCTTCTGAGGCTGATGAGCGCAGGCACGGCACCTACAACGTACGCCCCTTCAGATGTTTCGCGCGGAAAC
>CANHVD010000692.1 GCA_947463775.1 Planctomycetaceae bacterium
ATCTGCACATCATCCCGGACCACCCATTCGCCCTTCTCGTCTTTAAGGCACTTCATCTTCCCGGCGCTCTTCGAATTTTTCATCGACCAGATCAGGTTACCTTTGCCGCCGTTGTAGTCCCTCTCTCCATCCATAGACACCACGCCCTGGCCTTCCATGTTGGATTGACCTGCGAGGATGAAAACCTTCACTGGATTCGCTTCGACGCTGGCAGCAGCAAAGAATGTCGCGATGAATAATGTGGCGATGTACTTCATTGTGATCTATTTCATTGTGATGTGGGTGAAGGTGTTCTGTTTCATCGCTGTTTGATTTCAATGGTTCGCTTTTCAAGATCTCCATTTCTGCGAGAACACGGAGCCAGTAGTGTGTTTCTCACGCTTCCTTGCAGGCGATCGAATACTTGGAACAAAAGTCCGCGCGACTTTGGCTTGCTTGTCCTTCCTGGACATTTGCTCCAATCGAGGTACCGGAACGAATTAGCTGTCGGGCCAGCGTTCGACCGACACCGGGGTTGTAGTCCGAAACCTGACACAGCTTCACGATTCGTCTTGCAAACTCGAAACTTCTGGCTGGCAAACGGGGACTAATCTTTCTTTAACCCTTCTGTCTTCACCCTTGACCCCTATTTGAGTCGGATGAGTTTCGGGGAGTCTGTCGAGGATTCAATCGCGGTGATCGTTTCGCGGACGGAGTTGGCTTTCTGGAGCATCAGATGCGGTGGGAAGTCTTTCTCATCCTTCTCGAAATAGTTCGCGATTTTGGTCAGTTCCGGAATGACCGCTTTGGCGTGCGTGCCATAGCTGAGCAGGATCTTCATGAGCTCCGGCGTGCGGATTTCGCTTGCCCATGGATTTTGATCGCGGGTGTAGATCACGAGAGCGTGCATGCCTTCTTCGATGTAGTGCTGCGACAGAAGACGCAGGCCTTCAACGCGAATCCCGTCGGCGAACATCTCGCCGCTGGGCGCGGGCTGGACGATCGCCTCGTGAATGGCAGGCAGCAGCGGCTTGATCTCTTCCAGCGAAAGATGGCGATAAACGGAACCAATGCTGCCGCGAGCACGTCCGTCCTGGTTCTTCAGCCCGGCCCGCACGGCCTTATAGAGCGCGGGGCGATCCACACCTTCCAGTGAGCGGCCAAGTAATCCGTCGTTGTCGAACAGAGCAAAGGAAAGATAACGCTGCTGCATGCCGCGCGGGTCATTCTTCTCATCCACCTGGGCCAGTAGTTCGAGCAGTTGCGGCACCGCCTTCGTGGCCGGCGCACCGATGGCAGAGAGCGCTTCAGCGGCTTTGATGCGGAGCCAGAGGTCTTCGTGCGACAGAGTTTTCTGCAGGGCCTCCACGGCACGTGCTCCACGTTCGCGAAGGAAGATCAAACCCTGACAGGCTCCGTAACGAGCGTCGAGGCTGGGCGAATCGAGCATCTCGATCAAAGTCGCAACGGCAACATCCTCGCGGCGTCCCAGAGCCATGGCCGCTCGCTCGCGCACGACGGGCGACCAGTTGCCGAGCCGCTCGAGGAGTTGTTCCTCGCTCAGCGCATCGTAGAAACTATCGCGGTCTTTGTTGTTCCAGCCACGACCGTCGACGATGAGTGATTGAGCAGCGGTGGAATCGAGTTGAGGGACCGCGCCAGCCTTTTTGCCAGTGAGATAAAGCTTCTTCAGCGGCATGGCGTAGGCCAGCAGATAGCCGCCGGTGCTGTCCCATCCCGCGTAGCTGTCTTCTTCCGGTTCCGGCGGGCCCTGGTGCTGGAAATTTCCGTCAGCACCACGTGCGAGGTCAAAGTACCAACTTCCAAACTCACTCATCCAGGCACCGCTCGCATTCGGGCCGGACTGTGCAACACCTGGCATCGCCCAAAGGATGTTGAAAAAATTGCCGGTGTGTCCCGTGTCTCGCTCCGGTCCGTGTGACGCAACGCTCATGCGTGAGAAGAACTCCGCGCCTTTCGATTCACCCATCAGGTTGAACAATACAGCGGCCATTCCACACTTACCGTTGTCCTCGTGGTTCTCAATCCAGGGATGGTGATCGCCGTAAGGAATTGCTCCTTTGCCGATGTAGAAGCGGAGCAACCTGGCACTCCGCTCAATTGCCAGATCCAGGGCAGGATCTTTCGCACCCGCCTCACGGGCCATCACCAGTGAGATCGTCAGAGGCAAACCGGGCGAATTCATCATCCCGTAGCCGCCGAGACGGCCGTCGGGCCGAGCGAATCCGTGGCCCCAGGAACCTACCGCGCTTTGACCATTGGCAGCTTCCAGCGCGAGCCGATTTAAGCCCGGCATGACCGAATCATCGCCCGTGGCAATCTTGTATTCGGCAAGGAACATCATGACGTAGCCGTAGTACCAGGTTGCCATTCCGTCGGTGCTGTAGTTCGCAGCCCAATCAGCTTCGTGCTTAATCAACGGGAGGTAGCTTGGATCGCCACTGGCTAACAGGGCGAGCGCGTTGAGCGATCGGGGGATAGGATCCAGCTGCTCGGCATAGGAAGAGTCCGCCATCCGCCTGGCGAGATCTCTGCACCCTTGTTCGAGAATGCGTTTGGACTTCGGGCAATCATAGGGAGCCGTGGCGCTATAAGTTCCGAGCACCGGAAGCTTCACCACGACTTCCTCCGAACTGCCCGCGCGCGACCGGGTCAGGCTGAGATTGCCCTTGCCTGCCTCCGATTCGGCAACCGTCAGCGCCTTGCCCATTTCGGTACGTGGGTCAAAGGAAAACGGCTTGCCTCCGACGCCAAGAATCGAGTCGCCGACGACAAAGACGCCGTCAGCAGGGGAACCATCCTCAACCCCGGTGATCGCGATTTCGCGGGCATCGGATGTGACCATTTTGTCACAACGAATCCAGCCTCGCAGGCCTGTGGCACCAAGATTCCAGTCATGCTCAGCGCCAGTGGCGATGCGTGCGTTATTCGCCGCGAAAACGACGGTGAGTGTGATGAGAATAAGACTGGTTTTCATACGGATGAATTCTCTGGCTGGAAAGAGGGCCGGGTCATGAAGTCTGTTCTTCACGCAAGTTGAATGCAGCTGACGCGGACTGAAACTCCATCGCTCAAATCGCACATCTCACTGCCATGGCTCATGGGACAACTCATGAAAATGCGGAGTGAAACAATTGTTTTCTCGACTAAATAACTCGAATTCACGACACGTTCTCCTGAGCCCCAAACTCATCGAGTTGCCCTGATGTTGGATTTGACCTGAGGGCTGAAATGGAACGCTCTCAAGTCTTCGGGAACTCAGCATTCCGCCGACGCGTAAGGCTGAAAATCGATCATCGCCGAGTATGACATCGCGGCAACTTCAACTCGATTTCGGGTCGAAAACACTGAGGTCTGAGCCATGGTGAGTTTTGCTGGACAATGGAAAACGGAACTCAACGATTGTACACTTTTCGGCCCTGCTGAGCACGAGCGAACCTTCCTCCCCCCACATCCCACCGGAAAAAAATCATGCCACGGCACATCAATCGTCGGCAATTCGTATGTCACGCAACGGCTCTGGCTAGTGCCGGGTTATGGTTGAAATCGCAATCGGAACGAGCAAGCCAGTGGAATACGATGGCGAAAAAGGAATGATCACAAATCATCCCGACGCAGCCAGTCTTGTTGCCCCCGCACAATGCAAAGGCTGGAAAGTCTAAGACGACGATCCGTCGCACGAAGATTGCGGAGCGACTGCAAGGCGGTCGCGCCCCCGTGTGA
>CANHVD010000693.1 GCA_947463775.1 Planctomycetaceae bacterium
AGGCCGAAGAGGAGATTGCTGATCAGTACGGCCAGAAACGGATTCCAGTCCTGAATCCACAGATACAGGAAGCCGCGAAAGAAGGCTTCTTCGCAGACTCCGGCCAGCATCGCCAGCAGAACAATGTCGAACCAACGGCAGTCACTTAGATAAGGACCGATGGAGTCTCGGACGAACTCGCGGATCTGCACAAGTCCTTTGGAGCGTGAGACCATGCAGATGGTTAGAAGAATCAGCATCGGCCCAGTGGCCAGAATTCCGAATCCAAAATCCTGAACGGACCACGACAGAGTTGCCAGAGGGGCACAGCCGGTGATCCATCCGCCGATGAATGCGACAACCAGAATCGCACCTTCGAAGATTCCCGCGCTGGTCAGGAATTGCGAGTGAGTCAGTGAAGGTTCGTTATCGGAGATGGCGGAGATCCTTCGCTGCACGCGCTGGTGGAGGTGTCGGCAGGAATGTGTTTGGAAATGCGAAGAGTATAAATGAAAATGGGCACCGGTATGATACCGGTGCCGCGAGGGGACGCATCAACTCTTAGGACAGAAAGGAAGGGAGAGAGAGGAGAGAGGGGGATAGGATTCAGCGGCAGCGTTCGCGATTGAACGCTGCGTGTTTCAAATAATGCAGTTCAGGAAAGAACTACTTTTCTCGTGTGGAGTCAGCCATAGAAATCGACGGTCTGTCGAGGCTGCTCGAAGAGATGCTGCGTTCACTCGATTTTCGAGTGGCTCGCCAACCAGTAGCCTTCGCGGCGACTGGTTTAGCCGCAGCAGTTTCTGGTGCCGATTCTTTGCGGAAAACGGCGGGAATCACGAGATCATCGGATTTCTTCGGAGAACGTCGTGTCTGCGGAGCACCGAAAGCTGGCACGTCATCATCACTGCGAAGCGGTGTTTCCAGCCCTGCTCCATCAGTGTTGCCATCGTCACCGGCGGCACGCTTGAAGGACTTGTCTGGATCCGCACTGTCTTCTTTGAATGTTGATCGTTCAGCACTGATCGGATCGGGTGCTGGAGCAAGAGCTGCTCGGGGGCTGGAGTTCTCGATGATTGGATAACCGTAAGCCATCTGTGAGCCGCCGATGTACGGTGAACCATAGGCCATGGCGGTTCCAATCGGTACGGTTCGATAAGCTGTTTGAGGCCTCATCACGGTGACTTCCTGAGACTTCATAACCATCTTCTGAACCTGAACCTTCTGAGTCTTCCGTTCGGCCACCATTTCGGTTTCCTGCACGGTGACACGGCGAGTTCCATGGACAGCGACCTGACGAGTGTAAGGAACGCTGCACGCCACGACATTAGGCACATATTGGCGAGAAGTTGTGTAGTTCGGCGTGAAAGCCGTTCGCATCGAATAGCCCGTGCGATTCATCCAACCAATGAGACCTGGTCGAGGGTCAACCTGGCAAGGAGCACATTTTGCGACTGGATGATAGTTTGTCGTCCAGCGGCCCATGTCTCGATTGACCGTACGGACTTCCGACACAGTCTGGTAGGAGACAGTCGGGACTTCGACTTCTTTACTGCGAGTCACGGGACGGTATTCCGTGTATTCGCGATCTTCATAAGCCGTCTCATAGGTTGGCACCTGGACGGTTTGTTTTTCGCGGGTATAGGTTGTGATGGGCACGGTCTGGTAGCAGGTTTGCTGCACCGGCTGGATCGGCGTGCATTGAGCGATCGGCTGAGCCATCACGGGACCACAACTACCACAGCCATCGTAATACTGAGCCTGGGCCGTGCTTTGCAACGAGACAACCAGCGCTCCCAGCGCGGCACCAAAAGTGAGTCTTCTGGACAGCATGTGCTTCTTCCCTGAAGAAAATGCTCACCAGCGCGCACTGATTCCACCAGGAAACATATGCAAGCCAGCGAAGAGGAGATCAGATTCAAAGTCCCCGTTCATATTTCTCAGTGCGGCTGAGTTGTATGAAACAGTGACAAGGAATCATCAAGGTGAGACAGGTGGCAAGTTTCACCACTGCATCCTGCAGTGACTTAAACCAGCCGGTGGAGAACAGCAGAAAGAGGAAAGGAGTCGCAGGTGTTTGGCCGAATCTGCCGAGGAACACGCTGCGTGCGGGCCGTGATTTATCCCAACGGAAAATTTGGGTCAATAGCGGTTAAAGTTTTGATCACGATTCTCCGCAGCTCTTTTATCGACAATTGCTATTGCATTCATTTTTGACTCGAACGACAGCAGGTTTTGCCGGCGTGAGATGACTTCGGCAATTTTTGCTGGTTCTGTCCCGGGCTTCGTCGTTGTCAGGACAGACCGCGGCTGAAATGGTCAGAAAGAGTGGATTTGAGATCTGAGACTTCCAATTTCAAATCCACGTGTCCCGGGTAGAAAAGGCAGACTTACTTCTTCCCGAGGGCTCGTTGCTGGCGGAAGAATTCCTGCAGAATGGCTTTGCAGTCTTCGGCCATGACGCCGCCCATCACGGCTGACTGATGATTCAGACGGATATCAGATGTCAGGCTGAAGAGCGTGTGACAGGCACCGGCCTTTGGATCCGTCGTCCCATAGATGACTCGCGGGATTCGAGCCTGAACGATGGCCCCAGCGCACATCGGGCATGGTTCCAGAGTGACATACAGAGTGCAGTCCAGAAGTCGCCATGATTGCAGAACTTCTGCAGCCTGAGTAATGGCAATCATCTCTGCGTGAGCTGTCGGATCATTCAATGTTTCGCGCTGATTGCGACCTTCGGCGATGACTCGCTCCTGATACACAATCACAGCTCCGACCGGCACTTCACCTTCATCAAAAGCGATGATGGCCTGATCGAGAGCTTTCTTCATCCAGTAATCATGTGGTGCGAGGGGATTGAGTGGAAGCAGTTCAGACAAGTGTCGGGAGCCTTCAGGAAGATTATGGTGCTGAAGAATCAGCGTGATGCAGTGATGTTGTTCGCACCTCGCGTAGTTCACGTGATGCTGAAGACGATGTCAAACGTTGAAAACAGAATGACAATTACTGGCGGAGGTTTGGAAAAGGTTGTGTTTTTATGAACTTCGCACAGTCCAATTAGACGTAGATCAGGGTGTGGCCTATCCTGTCACCCGTTGATCGGTGTGTTTGAGCCGTTGTGGCCTTGCGAGGGCGAGACGTTGTGGTGACAGCAGCGATTGAAATTGACAATGTGACCAAGACGTTCGACGACCTGATCGCTGTAAATCGAGTGAGCTTTCAGGTTCCTCGGGGGGCGACACTGGGGCTAATCGGGCCGAATGGAGCTGGCAAGACGACTCTGTTGAGGATGATTTCGACTCTGGCCGTGCCGGATTCAGGAGACGTCCGAGTCGAGGGTAAATCAGTTCGCGAGAATCCTCGCGCAGCGCGGGCTCATCTGGGATTCATGCCGGCCGAGTTCGGGTGTCCTCGTAACATGTCCATTGAAGAGTACCTTGATTACTTTGCGTGCATGTACGGGTTGACGACTGCGGAGCGAGCAGTTCGCATTCGAGATGTGTGTGAGCTGACCGACCTGATGGGCCGCGAGAGTGTGATGGTCAAAGGACTGTCGACCGGCAATCGTCAGAGATTGCTGCTGGCCAAGACGTTGCTGCATGATCCTTCGGTCCTGGTTCTCGACGAACCGGCCAGTGGCCTGGATCCTCGAGCTCGCAATGAACTGCGTGAGATTATCAAGACGCTGGCCTCGCTGGGTAAAGCTATCATTATCAGCTCCCATATTCTTC
>CANHVD010000694.1 GCA_947463775.1 Planctomycetaceae bacterium
ATCGCGTTGCTATGGCTTCCCTTCGTCGACGACGGCGCGGGGAACATGCACCGCGCGTTTTGATTATTGCGACGGTCATATTTAGGCAGGGTTGGACCAGCGAGCATTGCGAGCGCCGGCCCACCCTACGCAAATTTCAATAGTACAAAACAAGAAGAATGAGGTCCCAGGATGAAGAGCATCTGCAAACTGGTTCTGGCCACGATCGTTGGCATCGCCGCAGTTACGGGCCTCCCACCAAATCAGGCAATGTTGCTCAACGCCCTGGCGGCCGAGGAGCCTCTGTCTCGCATCTCCTTTGGTTCCTGTGCCAAGCAGGATAAACCACAGCCAATCTGGGATGCCGTAGTCGCCGGCAAGCCCGAGCTGTTTATCTTTCTGGGTGACAATATCTACGGCGACAGTGCGGACATGAATGTTCTGCAGGCAAAGTATGAGCAGCTCAGCCAGCAGCCCGGCTTTATGAAGCTGAAATCATTTTGCCCGGTTGTGGCCACATGGGATGACCATGACTATGGGAAAGACGATTCCGGGGCCGAGTTTGAAATGCGCGAAGAGTCGCAGCAGGTGTTCCTCGATTTCCTGGGCGTCGCCAAGGACGATCCTCGCCGAACTCAGGAAGGCATTTACTGGTCCAAAGTGTACGGCCCGGAAGGCAAGCGAGTTCAGGTGATCCTGCTGGATGCTCGATACTTCCGCAGTCCGCTGAAGAAAGGTTTTGACGGACGCGAACCGGGCGATGGATATCGAGGCCGCTATGCACCAAATACCGATGATGATGCGACTGTACTGGGGGAAACCCAATGGCAATGGCTCGAGGAACAACTCAAAGTCCCGGCTGAAGTTCGAGTCATCGGTTCCAGCTATCAGGTGCTCTCGAACCAGCACGGCTGGGAAATGTGGGGCAACTTTCCGAAAGAGCGCGAGCGACTCTTCAAGGTGCTTCGTGATTCAAAAGCCGGCGGCATCGTCATGATCAGCGGCGACCGACATCTCGCTGAACTCGCCGAGTTGAAAGCTGATGATAAGTCCGCAATCGGCTATCCGTTGTACGAAGTCACCAGCAGCAGCCTGAACGCCCCCAGTGGCAACATGACCAAAGCTGGCGTTCGTTTTGCCAATGAGATCAATCCTTATCGCGTGGGCCTGACATTCTTCGACACCAACTACGGCAACATCCTCATCGACTGGACCGCCGAGCAACCCGTGATCCGCCTTCAAGTCTGCGACGAAAAAGGCGGCGTGGTACTGCAGCAAAGGGCGATGTTGAGTGAGCTGCAACAGTGATCCGCAAGAACACAGTCAGCATCCATTTGTAGCTTGGACATTCTTGTCCAAGTGCTTTCCTCAGCATCGTTACTGTGAACGGCCGACGGGCAAGAATGCCCATCCTACATGGCTGCAGCACTCATGAGCATCGTAGCGCACGCTATTGTTTCCGACACCTTTTTCCTCACTTTGTAGCTTGGACATTCTTGTCCGAGTGCTTTCCTCAGCATCGTTACCGTGAACGACCGACGGGCAAGAATGCCCATCCTACAAGGTGGCTGCATACATGAACGTTGTGTCGCATACGTTTGAACGAGAGCCACCTCCCGGCTTTCAAGGGTTGCGATCAGATATCCCACTAAAGTTCTACAGCCGACATTTACCACATTGGCGACAGGATGGAGCGACGTACTTCGTGACCTTTCGCCTCAATGATGCACTGCCTCCAGATGTGCTCGAAGATTTGAAGCAACTTCGGCTGGACTGGGAATTGAAGTGCCCATATCCACGGTCTGAGAAGCAATGGGAGGACTTTGCTCGAATATTGACGCAGAAATCCGAAGTCTGTTTGGATCAGGGCTGCGGTTCCTGTCTCTTCCGCGAACGCGAGAATGCGGAGTTGCTGCGAAACGCATTGACTCATTATCAAACGACGAGATGTTTTGTTTCCTGCCTCACTGTGATGCCAAATCATGCCCATGCGATCATGAATCCGCAAAACGGGGTTCCGCTGGAGCAGACTTTGAAACTGATCAAGGGCTATGTGTCGCGGGTGATAAATCTGAAGAATCAAACCGCTGGCAGTCTTTGGGAGCAGGAGAGTTACGATCGAATCATTCGTGATAGCCAACACTTAGACAAAGTGATTCAATACATCGGTCGCAACGGAACACGTGCTCGGCTACAGGCAAATCAATACATCCGTTGGATGGATCCGTCCTGGCAGGCGGCAGGCTGGGATTTCGACGAAGAGACTGAGCTTCTGTAGGATGGGCATTCTTGCCCGTCACGTGGCTAGATGTCGAAATTCTCGGGCAAGAATGCCCAAGCTACAGAATCGCAGTTCTGTGATCCCTGCCGCTTCGTTGGAATCCACAAACTCTCGACAGTACGATGATACCGCGTGGCATCAGGCCTAAAGAGCGAATCGAACAAGCAGGGGGACACAACATGAACCAACTGAATCGCCGAGGGTTTCTTGCGAGGGCCAGTGTCTCTGCGGCTGCGTTGGCGATGACTCAATCGTCGCCACGAACTTCGCAACTGCTGGCCGAGGATGCAAAATCAGATTCGCTGGCGATGCAGCTTTATAAAAGTCTGAATGATGAGCAGCGGCAAAAAGTGTGTCTGCCGTCGGATCATCCGAGACGTCAGTATGTCAGCAACTGGTGGTACATCCATCCGGATTATCGCATCCCATCAACCTTCGACAATAATCAGCAGGAACTGATTCAGAAGATCTTCGATTCCCTGCACAGCTCCGAATACATCGAAGAGATCAAGAAGCAGGTCAAGATCGACCAGTATGGGCAGCTCAAGAACGCCCCGGCCGCTGGTTTCTTCGGGACTCCTGATGATAAAGACTTTGAATTCATCTTCACCGGCCACCATGTGACTCGGCGCTGCAATGCTCATTCAGACAAAGGCCTGGGGTTTGGCGGAGCTCCGATTTTCTACGGACATTATCCTCACTCCGAAGAGAACATGCAGGACAACTTTAATGAATCGCCGGATCATCCCGGAAACCCATACTGGTATCAGGGGCGGATGTTCAACGAGTTTGTGCAGGGGCTGACCGCCGAACAGCAGGCCAACGGTCTTGTCTCCGCAGCACCTCGCAGTGAGAGACCTGAAGCCGTGATTCAAACACCGGCACAGGCTCAGGGCCTCGATTGTTCAACACTGAGTGCTGATCAGAAGCGTCTGCTGGTCGAAACGATGAAGCGAATGCTGAAGATGTTCCGTGAGGCTGATGTGATCGCAACTGTTCATTCTATTGAACAACGCAATCTGGTAGATCGTCTTCACGTTTCGTGGTTTGCCAACAAGTATGACATCGGCTCAGACAAAATCTGGGACACCTGGCAGATCGAAGGTCCTGAATTTGTCTGGTACTTCCGCGGCCAGCCTCACATTCACTGCTACTTTCATCTGAAAAGCTGACGCAGCGGTCAGGGAAAGTGACAAGGAACCAGCTGCATCATCTGGACGACACGACGAAGCCAGTTGCGGCAACATCATGACCGACTCGAGCGCCGAGCAACCTGTCATTCGCGTTCAAGCCTGCTCCAAAAAGCAGACCGTCGCAGTTTCGGTTACGCTGCGTCGTGAGCGTTCCGACCGAGGGCGATGTCGAAGTCATTCATGGCGGGGACCATCATCGCGACGGCAGTAAATCCGTACGCGACGCAGATCCACAGACAGACTCCCAGATTGCCGC
>CANHVD010000695.1 GCA_947463775.1 Planctomycetaceae bacterium
CCACCAATCGATTCCTGATTACTGGCGACTTCGTAGGCATTGTCAAAAAATGCGTCCATCGGAACATTGCCAAACCACTTCTGGCCGTTTTCGTCCACCCAGACCTCATCGCGTTTGTGGCGAGTTTTACTGGTCGAAGCAGTCGCGGCGGGCTTTTCTTCTGACACGGCGTCAGTAGCAGATGCCGCCGGCTGGGAAGCTTCAGAAGCGGCCGGCGTGTCGGTCGAAGCAACCGGAGCCGCTGAATTCCCGCCGCAGCCGATCGACGTCAGGCAACCAGCACAAGCTAATGCGACAGGGAACATCTCTGTCAGAATTCTTCGGAACGTCGTGCTCAAAAACATATATCCGTCCACTCGAATGGAGTTAACCTGCCGGCTGGAACTGCTCAGCGTATACGGGAACGGCCCACAGTATAGAGTGGCGGCAGCAGGCTGTCAGCAGAAAAGCCCCTTCAGACTGTAACAGGGTGCCGTTGCCGATCTCGGCCGGCGCTGCGTCCCGGGCAGGAGTTCGCGGCATGCCGCGAACTCTGTGCATGCCATCATTTGCCGTTCAGAGGAAGGCAAGGTCTCACTGGGGTGGCCACGAGACCGCTCAGTCTTGCTGCAACATTCAAGTTCCCGCGAAGCCTGCCAAAGTATTGCAGGGCTTTCTGAAGGTGAATTTTGACTTCGAAGGAATTACAAGACATTGGCCGGGGCAGATTGTCAAGTTTGCAATTCCTCGGCAGACGCGAAGCCGTCCAAAGCAAAAACTGCGGCTGATCACTGCGCCGAGGGAAAAGACTCAGCAGAATCGCCTGCAAAAAGCGGGGAAGGCGCTAAACATGATTTGTAGTCTTTGCATTGGCACTTCAATTGCTTATCAACTTCCTTGTTCTCAACTGGTATGACTGCGATCATGATACAACCAACTCAGGTGTCCATTCATGCCGGAACTCATTCACCGTTGTTTTCATGATCTTCATCTGCGAATACTCGAATAGATTTTATGAGTGGAAGGTCCCCTCAGAATTCTTCTGGCTGTCTCGGAAGACAGACTGGTGGAAGCTGCTGCAACTGCCGGATATCTCATGGATTCCGCTTCTGATTGCGGCGTCATGTTTGGTCGTAGTGATTTGGGCGATTGTTCGCCTGGTATCACGAGTAAACGAAGATGTTGATCCTGCCGAAGCGGATCGGGAGATGCTCCTGGCTCTCAACGATTTACGACGAGAGGGTGACCTAACCGAGGACGAATTCCGATCCATCAAGGGACAAATTACAGGCCGGCTTCAGGCGACCTGGGGTGACAAAAAGAGAACGGGGACTTCTGCAAAAACTGCAGCCTCGATCATAAGCTCCAAAGTTGATTCTTTTTCTTCAGAGACTGAGTCAGTAGCAGAGCAAAATCAAGAGACAGAAGAAGGGTCTTCCGAGGCGTCAGAACCCGACCAATCGGAAACCTTGACCAGTCCGACAAATGTTCCCGAACCTTCACAGAATACCACGGATCTGGCCGAACGCCGGATGCCCTCGGAATCCGAAAAAGGTGAGGGGACAAGTGACACGGATCAGTTGACGAAAAACAGGGATCCACACATCCCGGAGAACTGACGTTGCAGGCCCTGTCGAGGATGACAGACTGCAACACGAGTCAGCTCCTGGAGAGTGAGATCCATAAACGACAAGAGACACGGTTGGCAGGGACGCCGACAACCCGGAGCGACCACCACCTGCGAACCGTATACGTGGTTCATACTCAGCCTTAAGACTTTTGACTCCACAGTCATGATGGGCCGTATGAGACACGTGACAGAAAATCCAAAGGGATAACAATGGCATCAGGTAAGGAATTTGGTTCAGGCAAGACCGCACAGCAGGGCAAGAGAAATGCCAACTGTTCATTTTGTCGAAAGAACTACCGGGAAGTCGGACCTCTGGTAGAGGGGCCCGAAGACGTCTATATCTGCGGTGAATGTATTGAGCTGTGCCAGTCGATTCTCGACCAGGAACGCCGCCGCCGCGGATCATCCAAGAAGCTCTTCAATCGCGTCCCAACCCCGCGAGAAATTGTGAAGGAGCTGGATCAGTACGTCATCGGGCAGGACAAGTCCAAGAAGTTGTTGTCCGTCGCAGTGCATAGCCACTACAAGCGACTGATGCACAACCTTGAAATCGGGACGGAAGACGTTGAGATTGAAAAGTCCAACATCCTTCTGATCGGCCCGACGGGTTCAGGCAAGACTTTGCTGGCCAAGACGCTTGCCAAGTCTCTGCAGGTGCCATTTGCCATCGGAGACGCAACGACTCTGACCGAAGCTGGCTACGTCGGTGA
Organism: Planctomycetaceae bacterium; assembly: GCA_947463775.1. Lineage (GTDB taxonomy): Bacteria > Planctomycetota > Planctomycetia > Planctomycetales > Planctomycetaceae > SXXK01. The sequence continues at coordinate 2,320 of CANHVD010000695.1, forward strand.
AGACGTGGAAAACCTGCTGCTCAAGTTGTTGCATGCGGCCGACTTCGACATCGAAGCTGCTCAGCGAGGCATCATCTTCATCGACGAAATTGACAAGATTGGCAAGACTAGCCAGAACGTCAGTATTACTCGCGACGTCTCGGGCGAAGGCGTGCAGCAGGCTCTGTTGAAGATGCTGGAAGGCACAGTGGCCAACGTTCCTCCGCAGGGCGGACGTAAGCATCCGGAACAGCAATATATCCAGATCGACACGACCAACATCCTCTTCATCTGCGGGGGAACATTCGTCGGTCTGGAAGACATTGTGGCTCGCCGCATGGGCAAAAAGGTCATCGGCTTCGGCAACAACAGCGAAACTCACGAAGAACGAGCTCGTGAAGAACTGCTAAGCAATGCCACGGTCGAAGACGTTATGGAATTTGGTCTGATTCCGGAATTGCTTGGACGACTGCCAGTCATCGGAACATTGGCTCCGCTGCACGAAGAAGCTCTGGTTCAGGTTCTGACCGAGCCTCGCAATGCTCTGGTTCGCCAGTACAAGAAGATGTTCGAGATGGAAGAATGCAGTCTCGAATTCACCGAAGGGGCTCTGCGAGAAATTGCCAAGCTGGCTCGGTCAAGAGAAACGGGTGCTCGCGGTCTTCGCAGCATTCTTGAACAGGTCATGTTTGAACTGATGTTCGAATTGCCTGAACTGGAACGCGGTCAGAAGTTTGTGATCACAGAAGAAATTGTGAAGGGCGACCGCAAGAGCATCCACCGCGGAGACTCAGCCGCAGCGTAATGACGCAGGCGCGAAGAACAATAATCTGATGTAATCTCGAGCCGGGCATGTCCCGGCTCGTTTTATTTCGCCTCATATTGACCGGCCCCAAATTGACTTCAGCCAGAGGCGTTAACCGATTTATTGATTTAGGCATAGTCTCAAATCAACGTCCCGATGTTTCCCGGACGTCAAATCCCAACCCAAAATGTCTGTGAGGCATTTTGCACAAGACTTCGATCTCTCACTGACGTTTCGGCCTGGATTGAACGGGATCTAGTTCGGGACAGCCCCTTAGTCCCAGTTCGCTACCGCAGTGTTGGCTTCAGCCAGTATTCGACCGTGGATCAAATCAGCAACGCCGACTGAAGTCGGCAACACGAACGAGCGATGTTTCCGGATCTGATTTTTGGGGGAGAGGCCGCACCGTGGCCCGCCGAAACGCAGTCGGACAGAAATGTCCAATCGACACGCCGTACAGATCTCAGAACTCGCCTGGCTTTGTGTCAAGCACATCGTGGCGATTGATCAGCTGTTCCAGCACAACCGAGGCAACCTGACGACTCATGGATTTTGCACTGCCATCGGCGTAGACGAAATTCACGTGGTATGAATGATTGCTCCCA
>CANHVD010000696.1 GCA_947463775.1 Planctomycetaceae bacterium
TAGGCAGAACCGCCTTCACGGATACCGGACTTCTCGATCCCTTCCAGAGCTGTAGCCAACTTCTGAATTCGCGGATCCGTCAGTGTGCAGTCGTCCCAGGAAACCAGAACCCGGTCTTCTTCCGGAAACAGATTTTGGTACCAAGCCAGAATCTTTGACTGCGGATCATCGCTGGGCAGCCAGCCGGCTACGTCGTTTTCCATACGAAGCTGCTTCAGCGACCAGATCATCAGCGGAAGCGCAAAGACGACCCCCACCATCAGCCAGAGCGAATATCCATTGCCCCAGCGATCCCGCCGCTCAAGAAACGACTTCATCCGTGTAGCCTGTTCTTCAATAAATTTCTGCCGCCTGCGTGGTAATACCCAGTCACAGTGATGCAAATCGTGCTATTGCATGGACTTTACCAGCGAGATCGTCCCGACAGAGTAATAAACGGAACGTGAGTTTCAAGTTTGCCAGCACTCCAGGGAATTCCGCATGCCAGAAATAACGCCTCCAACGCCATTGTCAGTCCGCGAACTAAGGAGATCCTGGAAGTTTGCGGCGACTTTTCCAGCTACTGAACCCTAAACCATATTTGTCGAGAGTAGCCGGATTCGTGAGAATTCGGATGCCTTCCTGGGATTCGCTCCGAATTCTTACGAATCCGGCTACGAAGAGACGTCTCAATTTGCCCTGCACCACATGTAATACGGAACCGTAAGTGATCCGCAACTTGAAAGGAACTCGTCATCGCTGCAAATGATCAGGGAGCCGCCAACACCTGCAGCAAGGCCTGTGCATACAACCGATGGCCAAAATCATTGGGATGGTTCAATCCATTCCCAGTGAGGTCAAAATCTGGCTTCTGCCGCAGCATTTCGGTCCAAACCTGAGTGACGTCCGCCAATGCCACCCCAGGCTGAACCAGCTTCTTGAGCTCATCCCGATAAACGTCAAACATATCGCGTGGAGTATGAACCCATTCTCCATTGCCCAGCATTGTTGACACCAGCAGAATTTCAATCACAGGATCTGCCTTGCGAGCGTTATCAATCAGTAGTTTTGTCTGGTCGAAATACCATTGCGGATCTCGTCGACCCACGTCGTTCATGCCATAAGCCACAATCAGCAGGTCCGGTGTCTCTGCAAGGAGCTTATCGAGATCAGCAACACCATTGGCAATGCTCCACCCACTGACAGCTCGATTGACCAGCCGCACGTCACTGTCACAGAGAACTCGCAACTGAGCCACAACAAGCTCCGGATACCCCGGTTGAAATGGAGGTGCCGCAGTCTTGTCGGATGCATCAAGTCCCGTGGAGATACTGTCACCACTGACACCAACAGTCAGAGGTAAACCAGACCCCAGAGTTGAAAGCGTACGCGGTAATGTTCCGTAGGTTATGGTGACATCGTTCAACGGGCTGGCCGTCATGTCTCTGCGATAAGTCACTTCCACATTGTGATCGTGGAACCATCGCCCCGGCCGGTAAAGCAAATTCTGATCGGGATTCCCCATCCGATGCTTGTAGCTATGAGGTGCTCCGACAGGCAGGTAAAGATCGACATCCTGAATGGGAATAACGGGACTCGCTGTCTGAAACGTTAGTACGTTACTTTTCGGTGACAACTGAAAATCAGAAGACGCCTGATACTGATGTGATCGATCTGCGGTGGTCACACTCAGAATTTCAGTCGGTTGAAAGGCAAGCTTAGCTTCGATCGGTGCTGAGGCATCTTTCTGCAGCAGCACGCAGCTTTCGCGAGTGACCATTTCTGACTTCCATGCCGGACTCATCAGAGCTATGTCCGGAAGAAGAAACGAGGCGGCTTCAATGCCAGTCGGAGTTTTCTTCAATCGCTCCAACAGCACAGATCTCCACATCTCCGCCGCTCGCCGCTGCCCAATCGCACTGAAGTGTCGACGTGACTTCGCATCTCCTCGATTTTCACCGGTCAAAGAATCCGTATCCGGGCCCGCTCCAAATCCCTGGATCTGAGCGAGCTTATCGATTGCGGTTCTGATTCGTGCTTCGCCTTCGGGGTCAATGTAGACCGTCGGATGATGAGTCGACTTCGCGGCCAGCCAGACCGGTTCAAATCCCCAGGCTCGGACTGCTCTCGCTCTGATCAGACTGAGATTAGCGACATATTGATCTGTGGTTGTTTTCTCAATGACATCAGATTCTCCCTGCTGCCAAAGCACAGCGCGGAATCTTCCGATCCGCTTTCCTGTCTCACAGAGTCGCTTATGCAGATCACCTTCCGGCAACCAGCGAGTCGACGATGTGGCTCCAACAGCGACATTGACAAAGGCAACCGGAACACCCAGATCTCCGACCAGCGAATCACCCAGTGGCGGCCAGATCGATCCGCCATCACTGCCATCAGGAGCAGGCTGAGGATCATTTGCCACATTCCAGGTTTGATTGGCCGCATTGAATGCAACAACTCGCTGCAGGGGATCTGTCACATTCTGCTTTTCGTCATTGGTGTTCGTCGCATAAGACTGACCGGCGACCAGAAAGACTTCACCCACACCAAAGCGTTCAACAGCTCCTGAATGCTGAGTTTTCCCGTCACCGGACGTGTACCGAATCTCCAGTCGATACCAGCCACCGGCGGGTACATTGATCACAGTGGTTACAGAGTTACCGGACATGTTTGAACTCGCGATCGGCAGCAGTTTCCAGACGCCAGCCTCTGACTTTGCCTCGTCCGAGGAACTAAGCAGAAATTCGAGACGATCGGCAGTCGAGACAGGTGCCGGAAGCTCCAGCGAGACTGCCACTTCCGCAAAACCCAACGCTGCAGAGTTCTCTGGTTCTTCTTCTCGTCGGGCTGGATCAAACCCGATTCGCTGAATGACCTGCCACGGCTGCGGACTGATGATTTTCAAGCCTGCGTTGTCGGCCTGAGCCGACGCGGACGGCATGCCCAGCAACATCAGCACGAGCAAACACGGAATGACACGGACGCAAACAGGCAGTAATTTCATAGCTGGCACAGTTCTGATGGAGATTTCTCAGGACGTCTCTTGCATTGCGAAGAGATTCTGGTGGCTGCAGCACAAGATTGCAATCAGCTGCGCTGCAGGGACGGAACGAACGGCCTTAGCGAAGGACCCTCAGTTGAGTTATCGACTCAACGTCACATGCATCCAACTAAACGCAGGTTCGAAGCCTCAATCCAGCTCAAACTGTTTCAGATGCTGCTCACGCTCTGTTTCAGTCATTTGATTTGGCTGCTCGGTTTTCAGTAGTACATGTCGCCCCAGAACGAGCACATCAATGTCCGTCATGCGAAAGCAACGCCACGCATCTTCGGGAGTACACACAATCGGTTCGCTGCGAACATTGAAGCTGGTGTTGATCATCACAGGACAACCCGTCTTCTGATGAAACTTCGACAGTAACGAATGCGTCAAGGGGTTGCGTTCTGCATCAATCGTCTGAATACGTGCTGAATAGTCTACGTGCGTCACAGCCGGAATCACGGAACGAGCATAGTTCAGTTTCTCAATCCCAAACGCCGAAGCCTCCGCAGCATCAGCCTTTGTTCGATGCTGATGATGAACGTCGGCAACCAGCAGCATGTAAGGGCTGTCGGTGTTTGCTTCCCTTTGAAACCACTCGTGAACATGCTCCTTCAACACAATCGGCGCAAAAGGGCGGAACGTTTCGCGGAACTTGATCTTCAGATTCATCACGGATTGCATTCGA
>CANHVD010000697.1 GCA_947463775.1 Planctomycetaceae bacterium
GATTCGAGGAGATTGCGGTCTTTGTCGCGTTCAGCCTGCAGGGCGGCAATGCAGTCCTTTTCATGGCGATTGCGTCCGTCGCGTTTGCCGCGAGCCATGTTCTCTGCCTGTCGCTCAAGAATTGCGACTTCTGCATCATCCAGCCAGCCGCTCACTTCCTGAACGTGTTTGCCTTCCGGATACTGTTCCAGATAAGGCAGAAGAAACATTCGCTTCGCATCGTCAAATTTGACCACAGACGAATCGTCGCCAGTGGCCATTGCCTCTTTGGCTTTCAGGTACAGCGCGTCTTCGTTGGGTCCCAGAACCATCCAGACGGCAGCCGCGATCAGCAGAAAGAAACAGGTGACGAGGAACCATGTTTTTTCATAGAACGCTGAGTTATCTTTTTTCTTCTTTTTCTTCTTCGGCTTGAGTTCACCAGTCTCGGGGTCGACCGTTGAACCCTTGCTCGCTCCTGCCGCCGCCATCGCTTCGGGAGAAACGTCCGAAACAACCTGCTGTGCTTTTTGCAGAATCTCCGTCAGTTCCGTGTGAACCGCCAGAGCGTCATACGGTCGGTCGTCAGGACTCTTCGCAAGAAGCCGTTCAATCAGTTGATCGAGTGCCAGCGGGCACTCCGGAATTTTCTCACGAACGTTGTAAGGATCATCATTCAGATGCTGCATCAGCATCTCGGCTGGGTTGTCGGCGACAAACGGAGTCTGCCCGGTCAGTACTTCGTAGAGCAAACAACCGGTCGCATAAAGATCAGTCTTGCGTGAGATCGGTACGTTGCCCTGAATCTGCTCGGGGGCCATGTAGGCATAGGTGCCCACCGTCTTGCCAGCGGCAGTCAGTGCGGTCGCTTCGGTATCACGAGCGATCCCGAAGTCGCCCAGCTTGATCTTGCCTTTCTTCGTCACGAAAAGATTGGCTGGCTTCAGATCGCGATGAATGATCCCTGCGTTGTGAGCAACCTCCAGCGCGGCACAAAGCTGTCGGCCGACCTGAACAGCCTGGTCCCACGACAGCCGTTTTTTCTTTTTCAAAATATCCTGCAGTGATCCGCCATCAACGAGTTCCATCGCATACCAACGCTGGCCCTGATGAGTTCCTCCACCGTAGTACTTGACGATATTGGGATGAGTCAGTCGCTTGAGAATATCAATTTCGCGCTCGAAGCGTTTGAGCATTTTTGCGTCGCCGGAAAGCCCGGGCGGCAGGACCTTCAGAGCGACCTCTTTGCCGTTCTCAACGTACGTGGCCATGTAGACGATGCCCATGCCTCCGGCACCGATCTGCTTCCCAAGGATGAACGGACCAATCTTTCGCTCAGTCATACTGGAAATCGCCTGACAGAAGTGTCAGTTCAGGGAATGGAGAGAACCAAAATCTTAGCAATGGGCCTGGCTGCTGTGTTGCACACGAGTCATTTCACCATTTTGACAGCCGAACAGGTTCGGCACAATCGGTCAGTGACTTCTACGTGACAATCGGTTTTCTTTGTGAGCAGGTAATGGCGAGGATTGGCAAAAATGTGATCGAGTAGGTGAATTTCCGGGCGTTTGTAGCTCGAATCCCCCGCAGTTGAGCATCTCGGGAAATTTTTCCAAACTGATCAGAATCCCTGTAAGGTCGGCTCCCGAGCCTGGTATTCCCTTTTGTCGCGAGATTTTGAACGCAGGAGTTTAGAGATGTTACAGGTACGCAAGGCCCGGGAACGAGGCCACGCCGACCATGGCTGGCTGGATACATGGCATACGTTTTCGTTTGCCAGCTATCAGGATCCGCAACACGTCCGCTTTCGTGCGTTGCGGGTGATGAATGAAGATATCGTTGCTCCCGGGCAGGGTTTTGGAACTCATCCGCACAACGATATGGAAATCGTGACCTATGTGTTGTCCGGCGCGCTGGAGCACAAGGATTCGATGGGAAATGGCGAGGTGTTGCGGCCGGGCGAGTTTCAGCGGATGACCGCCGGAACCGGGATTACTCACAGTGAGTTCAATCCCTCCGCGACGGAGCCTACTCATCTTTATCAGATCTGGTTGTTTCCAGAGCGAAAGGGGCTGACGCCCGGTTATGAGCAGAAATCATTCTCGGCGGTCGGACGTCATAATGAACTGCGTCTGGTGGCGTCTCGCGAGGGGGCTCAGGATTCTCTGAAAATTCACACCGATGCCGCAATCTATCTGGCACAACTGAACGAAAATGGTTCCGTGGATTTCACGATCACTCCCGGTCGATATGTGTGGCTGCAGGTGCTGAGCGGATCTGTCTCCGTGAACGGCATAGTGTTGTCGCAAAGTGACGGAGTGGCAGTCAGTGGTGAAGACTCGTTGACGATCACGGGGACTCAAGACTCCGAAGTGATGTTATTTGATCTGGCGTAGCTCCTTGCACGAAAATTTTCCCTATAGAAAAGAAGTGAGTTCTCTGATGGCTGAGACACATTTGTTGTCACCGGTTTCACTGGGTTCCCTGAAGCTGAAGAATCGTGTTGCGTTAGCACCGATGACCCGTTCTCGATCGGGTTCAGAGCGCGTTCCGAATGCGAAGATGGCCGAATACTACGTGCAGCGCAGTTCGGCCGGTTTGTTGATCTCGGAAGCCACTGTGATTGCAGACTACGCGATCGGATGGAGTGATACGCCAGGGATTTACACGGATGAGATGGTGGCCGGCTGGAAAAAAGTCGTCGAGGCCGTTCATCAGGCAGGCGGGCGAATCTTTCTACAGCTCTGGCATTGTGGCCGAGCGTCTCACAGCAGCTTTCTGAATGGCAACCGTCCCATGGCGCCGTCGGAGATTGCCATCAATGGTGACTCGATTCATACACCGACGGGAAAGCAGCCCTATGAAGTGCCGCGAGCCATTGAGACGGCTGAAGTCGGCAAGATTGTCAATGATTATCGCCTTGCGGTCAGACGAGCGAAGCAGGCTGGATTTGATGGAGTCGAAATTCATGGAGCCAACGGGTATCTGATCGATACGTTCCTGCAGTCCAAGACTAATCATCGGACTGATCAGTATGGTGGTTCTGTGCAGAACCGTTTTCGGTTTCTGCGAGAGATTGTTGAAGTTGCCACGGCGGAGATGCCGGCCGATCGAGTCGGAGTGCGTATTTCGCCGAATGGTGTTTTCAACGATATGGGTTCGCCCGACTACCGGGAGACCTTCCTTTATGTGGCCAAACAGCTCGATCAGTATGGGTTGGCTTATCTGCATGTCATGGATGGTCTGGCCTTTGGATTCCATCAGCTTGGTGAGCCGATGACGCTGAATGATTTCCGAGCTGTGTTCAGTGGTCCACTGATCGGAAATTGTGGGTACACTCAGGAAACCGCTGAAGCAGCGATTGCGAATGGGCAGGCGGATTTGATTGCCTTTGGACGTCCTTACATCAGCAATCCAGATCTGGTTGAACGATTTGCGAACGGCTGGCCATTGAGTCCTCCCGCAGAAATGCCGACGTGGTACACACCCAGTGATTCGGGTTACACAGATTTTCCAAAGTATCGCTCGGCTTAATCCTGTCTGACGACATACACTCCTTCAGCGCAGAGTCGCAGATTGAATTTGCCCGGAGGAGTGTTTGTGGTTCAAGAATCGCCTGTCACACGAGCCAGCCTGCTGGTCCGTCTTCGTGATAGCTCCAATCATGAAGCGTGGCGGGAATTCCTTCAGCTCTACAGTCCGCTGGTTTA
>CANHVD010000698.1 GCA_947463775.1 Planctomycetaceae bacterium
ATAGGACGGGTTGTTGTCGATCGATGCGTTGTTCTTGCGAGCGTACTCTTCCCACCAGTGAATTCGCTCCAGCAGCTTGTCGGCGACCTGACGATTCACGGACCGACGCAGCAACAACTGTTCGGCTCCATAGACTTCCGGAGTCTCGGCCAAAACAGAACCCCCACCATGCGCGACGAGCAGATCGCTGGCGACTCCTAGAGCGGGGTTCGCTGTGATGCCGCTGGCTCCGTCGCTGCCTCCGCATTGCAGACCAAGAATCAGCTCCGACAGTGGAATCGGTTCGCGCTTGACTGCGTTGGCATTGGCCAGCAATTCGCGAAGCACACCGACAGCTCGGTCAACTGTTTTGCGAACTCCGCCAACTTCCTGAATGTTGAGCACCATCGGTAACGAATCATCCGGTTCACGCCGCTTTGCTCCGCTCAGCTGAACCAGACCCTGAGTTTCCTGCAGGTGTCCGGCCTGAGCCGTCTCGCAGCCCAGCCCAAGCACAAGACAAGCCGCAATATTCGGATGCCGTGCGAAGCCGGCGAGTGTTCTATTCAACAAGTGATGATCTTCGCCATTGTAAGCGAACGCACAACCACTCTTGTGAACGATCGGTATCACTCCGTCAATGTTCGGATAGTTGCTCAGGTCAGACTTGGCAAGTTCCTGAGCCACGTATCTTGCCGTCGTCGCCGAACAATTCACGGTGCTGATGACGGCGATATAATTCCGGGTTCCCGCGCGGCCGTCTTTGCGACGATAGCCCATAAAGGTTCGCGGCTCGGCAGGTTTCGGAGGCGGTACAATCTCTGTGCAGAATTCGTAGCCGGCCTGTTCACGTTCAATGCTGACATTCTGGACATGAATCCATTGTCCCACAGAGATCGGTGTCACTGCCGAACCAATCGGCTGGCCAAATTTTCGAATCGTCTGGCCTTTGGCGATCGGTTGAATCGCGACCTTGTGGTTCGCAGGAATCGCTTCGGCAATCGTAATGGACTGGCCATCCACAGTTACGATCTCGTCGGCCTTTACGGCACGGCGAGTCACAGCAAGGTTGTCGGACGGATGCAGACGAAGCAGAGGTTCCAGATTTGCCACGAGAATAAAGCCTGACTATTCAGAAGATTGGATTGAGGAAGTTCGAGATTTCTGGCGGGGACTGTTTACGTTTGACCGCCGATATAAAGTGGGTTCCAACATCACGACTGTTCAAAACCTCTTTTGTCTTCACATTCTGATCGGAAGCCGTTTTTTTGTCACGCGGAGTCCGTCAATCGGGCAGAAGGCTTCGCTTCATGCCAAAAACATGGGGCTGGCCGCGAAAAACTCAGACAAATCGCTGCGTGCCGTGGATCTGATTGATCGACTTGTGATCTGGAAGTAGACTGTCGTCAGCAAGAACCGGTTTGCCTGAACGGTCCGGCGTCCAAAAATCTGGAGATTGAGATGTCGTCTGAACCTGTAGCGTTGACTCTGTTGAATCGCGTGCAGGCACGTCTTCGAACGGTCAACTTTGCTCGATCTCTGCACCGCTGGACGCTCGGAGGTCTCATCGTCGCCTGCGTGGCGGTCCTGATCGTCAGACTGGCCGGATTGCTTCCTCCCGATCGACAGCGACCCGAATGGTTACTGGTATTCCCGGCGACCGCAGCTCTTGCGGCCTGGCTGTTTCATCGACGAGTCGAACGGACCGCAGCAGCTCGCGCTGTTGATCAACATGCAAAAACAAACGACCTGTTTCTGACACTGGCAACCCTGTCTTCTTCGGCGGGAGAATATCAGCCGTTGGTTGAACACTCAGCCGCCGCCGCGGCAACTCGGATTGTGCCCGCCGAAGTCGTCCCATTCAAAGTTCAGCGTCCTGTTGGAATTCAGGCGTGTGTGCTATGCGTGCTGGCTTTGCTGGTGTGGTTGATTCCGACACTCGACCCATTCGGAAAAGTCGAAGCCGCAACCAAAGTCCAAAAGCAGAAGAAGGAAATCGAAGTCATTCGCAAGGTTGTGAAGACACGCGATGAAGAACTGAAATCCGTGGTTCAGGTTGCAGAAGAACGAGAATCAAAAATCTCAGACAAGATGCAGGAGCTGATGGGGGCTCTGCGAAAGATGAAACCGGCAGAAACGAAGCCAAACTCACAGGTGCTGCAGAACAACCGGCAGTCTCTTAATGAGCTCTGGAAGAACGTGTCCAACGAAGAGTTGAGAGAGATGCTCAGTCAGTCGATTTCTGACCAGCAATTTGGTGGTTCGCGGGCTCAGAAGATGAACGAATGGTTGAAGCAACTGCAGGAAGGCAATGCCGAGCAATTGCAGCAACAGCTGGATCAGGCTCAGGAAACGATGGAGTCGATGCTTGAGGCAAAGACTCCTGAAGAACGACAGAAGCTGGCCTCTCAGTTGCGAAAACAACTGCAGGATCTGAAGAAGTTTTCCTCAGAGAAAGCAGGCTCAAAAGATCTTGAGAATGCTCTGAGCCAGGCGTTGAAGTCTCTGGAAGCAGTGGCCTCGCAGAAGAAAAACGGTGAAAGCGAAGGCAGTGAAAGCGAAGGCGAACTGGGCGAGAACGAAATGTCACAGGAAGCTCAGCAGGCTCTGAAAGAATCACTGGAGCTGTCAAAGAAGGAGCTTCAGGAAATTGCTCGTTCCGCCAAGGACATGAAGCAACTGGAAGAAGCTCTAAAGACTCTGCAGCAGGCCGAGAAGCTTAACAAGGAAGGCCAGTTGGATGGCGAACAGTGCGAGAACTGCAATTCGTTGTCGGACTATGCAGAAATGTACAACCAGATGATGAATGGCCGTGGCACGAATGGTCAGGCGGAGCGAGACACTCCCGGAGCCATTCAGGATGAAGATAACAGCGATCCGGAAGGCTACAAGGATGAGAAATCAAAGACCCAGATCCAGGCCGGCAAGGTTCTTTTGTCCATCAAAACCAAAGAAGCCGCCACGGAGAAAGACTTCGATCCGGAAGAGCTGAAGAAGTACGAAAGCTCTGTCACCGAAATCAAAGCCGGTGTTCAGGCGGCAATCGAGAACGAACAGATTCCGCCGGGCTATGTGGACGGAATCAAAAACTACTTCGATAATCTCCAAACGCCCGCGAAGCCAGCGGCTGAGCAAAAGTGAACGCCACCGCAGGCTACTGATGAATTCATGATTAACCGAAAATTCGGTCGATTTGCAGGTTTATCAGTTTATTTCCTGGCGGTGCAGCGGTCTGAACGGCAGGAAGCTTCCAGCCGCAGGAACTGCGGTCCGTTCCTCTTCAATTATTTCAGCGGCAATCGATAGTGATCTGCCAGCACGTTGTCCTTAACCCTGCCAGAGATTCAGAGAAATTCTGTGACCCAGTCAACAACTCCGTACGATGCGATTCTGGTTCTTTCCTTCGGTGGTCCCGAAAAGCCGGACGACGTCATTCCGTTCCTGGAAAATGTGCTCCGTGGCAAACCCGTTCCTCGCGAACGCCTGCTGGAAGTTGCCGAGCATTACTACCACTTTGGCGGTATCAGCCCGATCAATGAGCAATGTCGAGATCTCATTAAGCTCCTGCGAACAGAACTGGATGCTCACCAGATTTCCCTGCCCATCTATTGGGGAAACCGAAACTGGGAGCCGTTTCTGAACGACACGATGCTTCAGATGAAACGCGATGGTGTGCAGAGAGCGATCACCTATGTCACTTCGGGTTTCAG
>CANHVD010000699.1 GCA_947463775.1 Planctomycetaceae bacterium
CCATGTCGCAGCAGAGAACATGGCACCATCGTGGCATGTCGTGCAACCCATGCTGCTGTTGAAGTATCGCAGCAGACCTTCTTTTTCATCATAGGTCAGATCGACATCTTCACCGCGAACAAACTTGTCGAAGCGACTTTCATCAGAAATCAGCGTGCGTTCATAAGCCTGCACCGCCAGACCGAAGAAGAGCCCGAAGTTGGCTTCCATCTGAGTATGGCCAGCCACTTCTCCGCCTTCATAGCTCCAGAACTGCGGCTTAAATGCCTGCCGAATCAGCTCTGCGTAGGACTTATTCAGCCCCACACCGTTCGCTGTAACCAACGATGCCAATACGCTGTCACTGGCATGGACCTTCTGCAATCCCAAAGGACGTGTGTTGGCATCCAACAATTTCTTACCAAGCTCCGGGAGACTACGAGAGCCATCCGGACCATGGGCCATTTCCACGCTGCTGCCCAACGGGCCTACTGCCTGAGAAGCCAAAGACGAATAGTCGACCAGGAAGTTCGTATTCTTGGTGACAACGCCGTTGTTGTTTTCCCATACACCCGCATCCGGGTCCTGAGTTCCGAAGATGTTTTCGCCGTTGAAGAAGCGGTGAGCACGTCCGTCCCAGAACTGACGAGCATAGAACGCGGCATTGATGACCGATGGCGTGTTACGACCTGTTACCTGACGCGTTCGTGACTCTACGGTTCCATTGAGCGTGAATTCTTTCACCAGCTCCTGCACCGTCGGCACTTCGCCAAGGTCTTTACCAGGAGCATTCACGCCAACGTAATTCTCCTGAACAACACCCTGAGATCCCACAATGCCATTCAGACGACCATCATTCTCGAGGAAATCCGCGAGCTTCAGTTCGTGATTGCCACCACTGGCCCGCTGATTCTTTGTTCGCCAGTCCGCACCACCAAAGTTATGGCAGGTTGCACAGGCGGTCTTGTTATCCGATCCGACCTGAACATCCCAGAATAAAGCTTTACCCAGCTGAATAGCGGCCGCTTCGTCCTGAATTACCAGTTCATTGACCGTCCCTAACGTCTTGAAGGAACGATCGACAACGACAGGAACCGGCAATGATTCTTTGTGCAAAGCCAGTTTTCGCAGCTTATCCATATCCAGAAGTCCGAAGGTGCCCTTGAGGAACCCTTCAGGATACTGAGTGGACTTTACCACAACCTGGAGCTGATCATTCGTCAGTGCCTGCAGAACAGATGGAGTAGCCGCAAAGCCAGTGTCCATCATCAGCCACTCGGGCATCGGTTCCGGAGCCGCTCCCGGTTCTGTCTCAGCCGGACGAGGAATCCCGCCGACAGACCGCAGATCACGGCCGGACATACTGGCGATCAGTTCATCCGTCACCGCATGGCGGACTTCGATCACCGAAACATCGTTGGCAGACTGCAGACCCGCGATGGCCACGTCCAGGTCGAACGTTTCCCCGCTGACCAGAATGGCCACGCTTCCCTCAACCGGAACACCCGCAGCATCCGTCTTGGTCACGCCGGGCACCAGTTTGAGATGGGCGATGCGTTCGTTCTCAACGACCTCCGGGTCATTAATGTCAACTTCAGGATTTGTTTCTCCGCCCGGCTTGGGATTGACGATGCCTCGCAGGACATTCGACTCAGCCGTTTGTCGTTTTGCGAGTGACTTCTTTTCCTCTTGTTGTCGCTTATGCAATTCCGTCAATTGAGCATGAAGTTTTGAGACCGCAGCGTTATTAACGGGGATGACAGATCCCAGCTGGTCGATTGACTTCGTCACTGCCTGCCGTTGGAACTCATGCTGTCGCAGCAATTGCTCCAGTTCCTGCTGATGTCGTTGCAGGGTTGTCTCCAGCGTCTGCTGCGCATTTGTGGTCTGCTGACCATCGCTCGTGCCTGAAAAAGACAGTAGCGAGGCAGAGAAAGTTGCGGACAGAAGCAGGGCTGACCATGCCTTCCGTCGACTTTTTCTCAAACTCATAACAAAGTTTCCTGTGCTGAATAAATTGAATGAACCGGACAGAGTTGCCAAGGACTGAGTGGATTTCCAGGCTGGAAGGGCACATCGCGCAAATGCAGAATGTGCCTTTCCAACCCTTTCTCACCCGTTTTAGGTTAGGTTTGCCGACAACCTCTAACCGCAGTGTTTCTCTGAAATTCGTACGCTGCCTCTGCGGCAGATTTCACTCATCATGCCCGACTTGCAGATCCATTCCTGTGGCGCCCAGCTTTCCCTATTTCGCGGCCGGTGATCCCGCTCGGATGCTCTGAGTGTCTCGAATTCAGCTTCGTGCACGCGTGCACACAGCATGTAATTGTTACTGTCGGCATTTACTCGACGATGAGGGTTTTCACTCGATTGCATGCCGCGAAGGGGGCACTGAACGGTGACATATGCCGAATGACAGCAGTCCGACAAAAGAATGCCAAAACAGGCGGGAGATTCAGTGACGGTCCCTGTTGTTGGGTGAAATCAAGTTGCCATAGATTCTCAGGGCTACTCACCGAACGAGCTCTGGGATTCCTGCTGCAACAGGTTGTCTCTGGATTCGCGGCATCGCGACCAGGTAAACAATCAACGGCCAAGACATGTCATCTGACCCACCACTAAAGCGACGAAAGAAAAGAGATACTGAGAGGGGCAACTCTTCTCAGTATTATCTGATCGCGACTTGCTTTCTGTCAGGTGTTGTCGCTGTTCTGGTTCTGCCGCTGGATAAAGTGCGTTTTGGCAGTGCCTGGGTCGCTGAAAGTGCAGGGCAGTCGGCTCCCGCTGAGCCTGATGATTACACAGAATCCTTCTGGGATAATCCTCGACCTTCTCGTGGTCATGTCGGTGGTCTGAGCAGAGCTGATCGAAATCGCACTGAGGACGACTCACGGTCGGACTTCAATCAGGTTTCAGACAGCATCTCAGATGAAGACTTCGAAGCACTAACGGACGAAAACGCTGCGGACGCATCAGCGGAGCGCGCAGAGCCACTCTTTGGTGACCGAAGATTAACCCCGCGAGAACGCAGTAACCGTTCGCGAAATCGAACTGTGAATCCAGCCTCGTGGCAGACTCAGTCACCTCCGGATGTCCCTGAGCCCCCAGCTGCCGTGTTTTCCGGTTCTGTGATTTCTCAGCCTGCTTTTCCCGCGGCCGGAGCATCATCAATCATTCAGCCAGGTTCAGTCACCGCTCAGAATCCTTCGGGAGGTGGTGCGGCGGCCGACTCAGCTCGAATCGTCTTCAATTTTGCTGGTGCTCCGTGGTCTGTGGTCCTGCAGAAACTGGCCGAAGAGGCTGGCTATGCTCTCGAAATGAAAGCTAATCCCGCCGGTGTTTTCACGTACACAGATCCTGCCGGCCACAGCGTGGCGGAAGCGATTGACATCGTCAACGGATTCCTGATCCGTGAAGGGTTTATTCTGCTGCGTCACGGTCAGCTGATGCTTTTGGTTTCCGTCGATGATGTGCCTACGCACCTGGTCGAACGACTAACGGAAGAAGAGCTGGAAAACAGAGGACGATTTGAACTGGTATCGATCGAGGTCGCGATTAATGAAGCGTCAGCCGGAGATCTGGCGACCGAGCTTCAGCCTCTGATGACGAAACTGGGAAAGATCATTCCTGTGGCTTCCGCGAATCGCATGGTGGTGACTGATCTGCGAGAGCGGCTGCAGGAGGTTCTCGGGCTGATCAA
>CANHVD010000700.1 GCA_947463775.1 Planctomycetaceae bacterium
CTGGCTTGGTACCAAAATCTGTTTCCGGAAGAAGACCGGGTTCTGGTTTCCTGGGACGACTGCACACTGACGGATCCGCGAATTCAGAAGTTGGCTACAGCTCTGGAAGGGATCGAGAAGTCCGGTATCCGTGAAGGCGGTTCTGCCTATGTTCAGGAAGTCAGTGAGCCGACCGATTTGTTGCAGCGAATGCTGGCGGAGAAGATCCCGTTTGAATCGGCACTTTCTCGTGCTCAGGGATTGCTGATTGGCTCAGGGCCACTGTGTGTCTCATTGACCGAAGCCGCGCGGCCCCATTCTGCTGATATTCGAAACCAGATTCAGAAACTCGCGGAATCACGGTTCGGTCTGAAGATTGAATTCGTGAATAGAAGTTTGTCTGAACCTGATTCTTCCCATCTGACTGTCGACGACGAAGATGCGTGGAAGCTGAATGACGTCCTGAAGGAATATGTCGCCGGACAGAAGAACGCCGATCTTCAGCTCTCCTGGTCTCGAGCTCATTTGGATTCAGCGAAGACGGAGGAGTTTCGCAAAGCGATTACTCAGATTCGAATTGCTGACTTGAAGAATGAAGCCTGCATCTCGGAATCGTGGTTTGTTCCTGGTTCGATGGCTGCGGTGTCGGTCAGCTTTACACGGGCCGGAGTCGACGACCATATGGCTGCCTTAACGGCCATTCGGGAAGCCGCGAGCAAGATTGGGATAGATGACGAGTCCCTGCACCTTGGGGGGCGACCAGTCGCCGGGGCGATGATGAATGAAGCGGTCAAGCACGCTGGTTGGAACAAAGCTGCTCCGGCGTGGAATCTGTTGAAGCGATCACCTCTGCTGTTGTCTGTGATCGTAAGCGTCACGCTCAGCTACCTGATGCTGAAGAGCTTTCGTCTGTGTGTGCTGGTTCAGACAGTCTCTGTGTTATCTGCTGTGGCTTCGGTTGCCCTGGTGGCGCCGACCGGAGGCAGCATGAACATGGTGTTGGTTGTTATGCCAACGCTGCTGATGGTGATTTCAGTCTCTGGCACAATTCACATTTGTAACTATTGGAAAAATTCGGGGACGGACGATCCCGTAAAGTCCGTTCTACACGCTGCCTCGATTGCGTGGCTGCCCTGCTTTCTGGCCAGCGCGACGACGGCTATCGGGCTGGCGTCGTTGATGGTGAGTTCCCTGGTGCCGGTGCGTGACTTTGGGATTTATGCGTCGATTGGCTGCGTAATTTCGTTTATCTGCATCATCTATCTTTTGCCAGCGATGATGTTGTATTGGCCTGCGAAGCCGCCTGCCCCTGAGCTCAATGAGCATGCCTTCTGGAATCGTCTTGGAAGACAACTCAGCCGTTTCCGTGGCTTGAACATGTGGGGAAACTTTATCATCACGGCCGGCTGCATGTTGGGGTTCCTTTGGTTTCGCACCGAAACCAAAGTCATTCGGTACTTCCCCGACGAGTCGAAGGTTGTTCGTGATTACAACTTCCTTGAAGAGAATCTCTCCGGCATTGCCAGCGTCGATACGATTGTGCGATTCAGCAAGGAGCAGCAGGAAAGCGTGCCGTTCCTGGATCGTGCTCGCAAGGTTCAGCAGGTTCAGGAGGCCCTGAGGGCGCATTCTGAAGTCAGCGGAACGTTGTCTCTGGCGTCGTTTATCAATCTGGAACAGCCAGACACGAAATCCATGAGCGTTATGGATCGTCGCAATGCGAAGATGCGCGAGAATTTGATTGGCAAGAAGATTCACGAGAAGCTTGAGAACGGTGGCGAAGATGCCGGTGCGTTGTCCTCAATGTTGGCTGTTGCAAAGACCTCGGCCGACTGGAAGCATTCGGGCGATCAGGCACTCAATCTGGCCGGTGATGAAATCTGGCGGATTACCTGTCAGTCCAGCATTATGTCCGAATACGATTATGGGCGCCTGACAAGCGAGCTGGCTGTGATCGCCGAGAACACGCTGAAGGATTTCCCGGAAGGTACTCCTTCGCATGTTGTGACAGGGCTTGTGCCAATCTTTTTGAGAACTCAACAGGCACTTCTCGAGAGTCTGATCAGCAGCTTTGGAATGGCTTTTGTGCTCATCGGTCTGGTGATGGTCATACAGCTTCGCAGTGTTTCTGCGGCAATTTATGCCATGCTTCCCAATGTGTTTCCGATTGCCATTATGTTTGGGATTCTGGGTTGGGCCAACATCCATGTTGATATCGGGACGATGATTACGGCATCTGTCGCATTGGGGATTGCTGTCGATGGCACCTTGCATTTGATGACCTGGTTCCAGCAGCTTCTGAGAGATGGGGTTCCGCGTCAGGAAGCAGTTGCTAAGTCTCTGGAGCATTGCGGGCCGGCATTGTGGCAGACCAGTGCGGCGATTGGGTTTGGCATGATGACTCTTTATCCGGTTGAACTTCTTCTGATAAGTCGATTTGGCTGGATTATGTGCGGCCTGATCTTCGCTGCTCTTTGGGGTGATGTGATTCTGTTGCCAAGCTTGCTTGCGGGGCCGCTGGGATCTATCCTTGAGAAGATGGAACAGAAACGGCGCAACTCGAATTCTGATGGTGGAATGCCCGTTTCTGCAGATCCAGCAGAGGATGAAGAGTCCGGCGTGATCTCAGCGGAAGCAGCGATTTCAGATCATCGAGCAGCCTATGTGGGGGCTCGGAGCTCTGGTTTCCCTGTCATCTCCTCTGTATTTCCTCGTCGAGCCGCTGACCTGTGAAATAAATTGATCCATGAGATCGCAGTGAGGATTGAGTGACAGAGTACGTCGAACCGCTGGGCATGCGAATTTTGATTCGCAAGGACGAGCCGAGAACTCAGACTCGCGGCGGAATTGTGCTGCCTGACAGTTCAGAGATTCCGACGATTACAGGTCGAGTCGTGGAGATCAGCGTTCAGGTTGAACGCAACGAAGATTTCCCAATCCGAAAATACGACAAAGTCCTGTTTCACCCCAAGAACGCAATTCCGGTTGACTTCGAATCCGACAACTTGCTGTTTGTCGTACCCGTCGATGACGTGGTTGCAATCTTCCGGCGCCCGCGCCCGGAACGTTCAAAGATTGAAGTTGACACTGATGACGACTTGCCAGAGCTTGAGCCATGATTCGAGCGTTTCTGCGGAACTATCTGCCCAGACACCGTAACCGTGTCAATCAGTTTCTGCATGTGCTGGGCGTGCCACTGACTTTTGTGGGAACTCCGTGGACTTTGATTGCTGGTGCTGCATGGTACTGGCCAATTGTCTGCTTCCTGGGTGGCTATGCTTTGCAATTTGCCGGTCATGCCGTTGAGGGCAATGATGCCGGTGAAGCCGTCTTTGTGAAGAGGATGCTTGGAATGTCCTATAGGGAGTATGGTCCCTGTGCGGAGCATTCAAGCAACACCGATCAGCGCGACGATAGGACATCAGGTTGAGATCTGTTGGCGGCTTGTGACATCACAATTGTGATGTCAGCGCCTTCAGGAATGTGACTGCTGGAACAAGGATGTTCACAACAGTCACAGCATAGTCCGGGCTGTTGTTAATCAGAGATACTCTGGTGCCCGATCTCTTCCGTCGCTCTCGGCAGTGACAAGGATGTCCCATGCTTCGTCTCAGACAGTATGTTGAGCACCTTCGTGGAATCTTCACGTGGGTTTCAGACGGTTGTCTTTCAGTTCAGCCAGCGGTTTTGCTGAACA
>CANHVD010000701.1 GCA_947463775.1 Planctomycetaceae bacterium
ATGGCGCCAGAACATATGCTGAATTCGATCGGGTCCATCAAAAACGCACACCGTCAGGCCGCGTTGCATTCGTCGTAAGGAGTCAAACAGCATCCGCTCACGCTCATCATGAATCGCCCATGCCTGTTCGAGGAATGCTTCTTCTCCAACCACGCCCGAGTTCAGGCCCCAGGTGTCTTCTGCAAGGCCCAGTGTTCCGAATGAATCGTGCAGCTTGGCCAGATACATGGAAAAATAAAGAGGATGAGAGATCGGCATCGCCGGACGTTCCGGATCCAGATGAATCGGCGAGACGTACAATCGAAAATGAGGAGCCAGCGACTCGAGCCGAAGTTTGCACAGCCCGCGAACCTTCGTAAACCAGCCAATCCGATACTCAATACGAAGCCAGTCAGACTCCTTATGCAAAGGCACCACGATTCTCTCTGAACCGTTTCGAACTTCGATCGATTGCTGCTGTTCAAGCACTCGAATGTTCAACACTGTTTGGAAGTCTGCTGGTTCCGAACCACCGGGCTTTGGTGGACCCGGCAGAAAAGCCTGAATGCGTTCGCCGTTGCGGTTTACCAGGATGCGAAGTCCGCCGGTTGTGGCACGAGCTTCTTCCGGATCTGTTGTGAACAGCGTAAACGACCCCTGAGTTCCTCGCAGATCGGGGGTACACATAGACGACAGAGACAGGCCAAAGAAACGTTCGGGTGGGAACGTGATTGGCACTCGCAAAATGGTGCTGAAGGTGCCGTAATCGCCGAGTATTTTCCAGAACGGCTGGCTCTTGCGAAGCAGTCGCACTGATGTTTTATTGCCGAACCATTTGCGCCAGCCCGTCGCTTGCCCTTCAATGATTCGGGCTGACGAGAGCTCCGGAAGATATGTGCGGACATCACGATTGAGGAAATCGTAAATGTTGTGTTTACCGGGATTCACGCCCGTTTGAAATGAAGACCATGCCACTGGCGAAATGGGGGGAAGTGTCGTCGCGAGATCTGAAAAGGTACCAGTCTCTGCAAGTCGTTGAAAATTCGGTAACCGACCTTCTGACATTAAGCGACGGACTCGGCCCGGATCAAGTCCATCAAGTCCAACAATGACCACGCGGCTGGCAATCGGTTTCAGTTTCAGGCGAAAGCGTTTAATCAGCAGGATCAGGACGCGGAGAGGCCACGTCAGAATCGAAACCAGCAGCAGCCCCATCGCAGCAAACAGCACCAGGAATGAACTAAGAAACGTGATTCCGGCGCCCGGACCGATATAGGCCTGTAAAATGAGACTTTCAAGACTGAACACGGAAAGCCCCTGCCATCGAAAAATTCGATTTCGGCGATGATTTCGGCGATGAAGAAAGATTGAACAGCAAGGTTGCTACCATAAGGTCTCTTTTTGCTCACTGCCTTATCGTAGTCCACCTGGTGGCAACTCAAAAGCGTTTCCGGAATTGTTATTCTGTGCGCGGCCACGATTGAGATCATGATCTGGATGATGGATCCGGTGGATCCTCGGCCTCAGTTTGTCCGTCCCACATGATGCGGAAACGCGAAAACATCGATTCTTTCCAGCAATGAACAACCGTTCTGTGGCCTCTGTGATTCATCCGTGTTCTGCGTGGTAAAACGGCCGTGGTGTTCTTGACCCCAGATAGCGCAGGTTTCATGGAGAGAATCGCACGGAGAGTTACACATAAAGCCTGAACATTCGCACCAACATGGCGCTGTCCAGCCAGGCGTTTTCGTTTAACGGGAGCCGCAGAAGGAGGCGAAATGGGGCAACGGAGCATGCGGCTTGCCGTTGAGCGATTAAATCAACACGCCACTTGTATCGAGTGACTTTGGTTCCTGGACCGCGAACGCGCCAGTCAAGGCGGCAGTCAAGGGCAGTGGCAGGGGTATGGTAAACGCTCGGATGTTGAACATGAACCTACCGCACTTTGAAGTAACCCGCATTCTTCATGGGCAAATATTGTCCCCCTGGTTGCGACTCAGGCAGTGCAACAATACTATTTTCACTGCCTTACAAGAGACCGCTGCCGCTTTTCCCGGTCGGAGACCAAGTTGTGCCTATCGTCGATTGGCTGGAGCTGGCCAATGATTCCGTGCTGATACAGGCAGCCGGTGAGTGCTGTTGTCGAAAGAGCCAGAATACAGGCGACAGTTTCCGGGTCGCGGAAGGATCTCAACGATTCCGTTGGAGTGAATCATCCTCAGTTCTGTACTGGTCGGAGTCATGGCCGGAATCCGTACCGCAGCGTGCTGCGGCCCAATCACCCGAAAGGAGTGCCCAATGACGTTTGAACTTGAGAAACAGCAATTCGATCAGCATGGTTTCGTGATCGTCCGCCAGTTGTTGGCTGAGAGCGAGTTTACGGAGCTGAAGCAGAATCTGGATCGTTACATTCGTGACGTGGTCCCCGGTCTTCCTGACAGTGACGCTTTCTACCAGGATCGTTCTCGCCCTGAGACACTCAAGCAGATGCAACGCATGGGCGGCGATGCGTATTTTCGAGACTACATTCATCACCCGAAGTGGAAAGCACTGGCCGAGGCGATGATTGGCGAACCCGCGACAGTTGATCAACCGGAATGGTTCAACAAACCGCCGGCGACACATCATGTGACTCCGCCGCATCAGGACAATTATTACTTCTGCCTGAAGCCGGCGAATGTGCTGACGATGTGGATGGCACTCGATCCTGTGGATGCAGAAAACGGCTGCCTGCGCTACGTTGATGGGTCACATACGCGTGGCTATCGCAAGCATGCGAAATCGCAGATTCTGGGGTTTTCGCAGGGAATTATGGATTTTACCACGGATGACTTTAATCGCGAAGTCGCTGCTCTCCTGCAGCCGGGCGATGTCGTTGTTCATCACGGGATGACGATTCACCGAGCCGATGCAAACCTGTCACAGACTCGCCATCGACGCTCCTTCGCGATGGTGTTTACTGGTGTCTCTTGCCAACGTGACGAAGAAGCCTTCGCTCGATACTCTGAGTCAGCTCGTGCGCAGCATAGCGAGATGGGGCTGAAAACCTGAGGAGCGACGGCGATGATTGACCTTTCAAAATGTTCGGCAGCTTCTCCGCTGGTCCATACCGTCGAAGCGGATCCCGGAGTGTCTTGGTCAAGGGAATTGCACGTCGCGATCGATGCACCGCCGGATCACGATACGAATCCTCGTCCAGAAGCTACGTGGCCCAGCGCAGATCTTCGCACCGGACTATGCGGTGTCGTGTCTCCGCGTGTGGTAGCACTGCCCGGCGGTGGATTTCGCATGTACTATTCACAGATCCTTCCTCGCCCCGGCTTTCCGGCTGGAGCAAACGATTATGACAACGCGTCAACCCGTATCCTGAGCGCGTTTTCGCCGGACGGTAAGAGCTGGGTTCCCGAGCCGGGTGTCAGACTCTCGCCACAAGAAGGCGGCGCGGGCGAGTTTCGCGTGGTGTCTTCGGAAGTCGTTCCCATTGGTGATGGGCAGCGTTTGCGAATGTACTATGAATGCTGTGAAGGTTCTCAGGCGGTGACAAACACCATTCGCAGCGCAACATCTTCGGATGGGCTGAAGTGGATCATGGATCCGGGAGTTCGGGTTGAGTCCGAAGGCCATAACTACGCTTCTCCACGGATCGTCTTTCTGGACGATGGACGTTGCCGGATGTATCTCTTCGATCG
>CANHVD010000702.1 GCA_947463775.1 Planctomycetaceae bacterium
TGAAAGCGAGGAAACGGATGAGTCGGCCACGTCGCTGGATACTCGGGCGCCACCAATAGTGAACAATCAACGAACCGCGTTCCGCTATCGGCCTGTTCCTGTGCATTGACTGCCGACCCGGTGACCAGCAGACCAATCACGAACATGAGTAGAACGAAGCCTGTCGGCTTCTGACCTTGTCCGGACAATTTCATGGTTTCCCTTTCGTCAGCGACAAAGAAGCGACTCGTCCCGAAAGGAACGAGTCGCAATAGTGGCTGATGATCATTCAGCGGTTATACATCGCAGACGGCATTTACACTCTGCAAATCACGGCTGCTTAATCTCGTAACAGCACAGAATCTCCTGATCGCGGAGGTACAGCTTGCCGTTCGAGATCACTGGATGAGTCCAGATTCGTCCCTGAGGATTTCGCTGTGTCGTCTGAGGATCCATTTTAAAGCGGCTGACTTCCTTGTAACCCGCAGGTGTTGCTTCGACGAGGAAGCATTCTCCGGAGCCTTCTTCAAGGCAGTACAGCATGCCGTCAGCATAAGCGACCGCACCTTTGCTCTTGTTCTTGAGGTCGTCTGACCAGACCTGTTCGCCCGTCAGCATGTTCTGACAAACAATTCCAGTCGCATCACTGTGCCCATAGACGTGCTCACCCACCAGCAGGGCACCGCCGTGATGGTTCTTCATCACTTTGTTCTCATAGATCTTTTCAACTTTGTTGTCGGCCGTGACGTTGTACAACAGGCAACCCACACCGTATCCGGCGGTCAGATATACTGAGCCGTCCTTGTAGATCGGTGTTGGAATCACCGCAACTCGTCCTGGAAAATCACCCTGCCACAACAGCTTGCCATCAGCAGCATTCAGGCCAAACACTTTGGATTCGGTCAACTGAATGTATTGACGCTGGCCGAAATGTTCCACAACGATCACCGACGAATAATGAGCGTTCGTTGTCATCTCCGTGGACTGCCAAAGTTTCTCGCCAGTCATCAGATTCAGGCAAGCGACAGTTCCGTTGGGACCGCCTGGTGTTACAAGAACCTTCTCGCCATCAATCAAAGCTGATTCGCAGAAGCCCCAGCTTGGGATACTTCCACCCATTTCTGTCAGGCTGGCTTTCCACTTTTCTGAACCGTCAGCGGTTGAGAGGCAAACAACGTCACCCTTACCGCCGATCCCAACGACGAAACCTTCCGAGACTGTCGGAGTACTACGTGGCCCGCCGCCCCAACCGTTTTCAAGATACGGACCGATATTGGTCTGCCAGATTTTGTTACCGGTTTTGACATCGATCGCGATAATGAATTCATGGGACTCCGGAGTCGTTCCGTCAGCACCCATCGTGTACAGCACATCACCGACGATCGAAACTCCGGAATAACCAAGTCCGCAGTCCTTGGAAGTCCACAACTTCGTCGGTCCACCCTCAGGCCATGATTTCAGCAGTCCGGTTTCTGTCGAAATATCATCACGGTTAGGGCCTCGCCAGGACGGCCAGTCCCCTGCAATTGCACTGACCCCGGAGATGATCAAAAGCCCAACAACCGAACAAAACGCCTTAAAACGCATGATTTTTTCCCACTCGATATAATTTTGCCAGGGCATTCGCGGGAGATGTCGTCAGGAGCATCGCCTCACTCGTGGCCGCGCACTGAATAACCCTGCACAAATGCAACTTCGATGAACAATTCTTGCCCGGACCGGGAGGTGGCGGCTCCTGTGCCTTGGCAACGTTGGAAAAATGTAACAGATGGTTTCAAAGTTGTCTTTTGACTTCGAGATCGTCCGCAATTTGAAAGAGTCCGGAATTGAAAGCCTTCGGAAATTCGTCATAGTGAAGAGATTCTGCGGTTTTCCTTCGAGAGGATCCTGCGGCTCCTGCCTCTGCTTCCCCGTCCGATGCTTCGACTGCACAGTTTGGCTTCTTGTCGCCAATCTGCCCCTTAATGCCACTTGCGGAACTGTTTTGCGCTGTCATTTCGATGGTGAGTATCCGCGCTGTTGGAGTTCTCTGGATCATGTTGATTCGTCCGCTGTTTGTTCTCTGTTCTGCCGTTTTGATTCTGTCCGCCATCTCAGTCAGTGCGCAGGATGAAACACCTGCCAAAGAAGAAGCTCCGAAATTGGAAACCACCAAAGACAAAGCCAGCTATGCCATCGGCTTCAATATTGGCAGAGACCTGAAGCGTCAGGGTCTTGACCTCGACCCAAAAATCATCGCTGAAGGCATTGCTGCTTCCATCGCCGGCAAGGAATCGGCTCTGACTGAAGAGCAGATTGCTGAAGTCTTCGCTGCTCTTCGCGAAGAGATGGCCGCGAAGGAAGCCAAGAAAGGTGAAACCAATCTCGCCAACGGCAAGAAGTTCCTGGAAGAGAACAAGGCCAAAGAAGGCGTCAAGGTAACGAAGTCCGGCCTGCAGTATCTGGTCATCAAGGAAGGCGACGGAGCCGTTCCAACCAAGGCCAGCACCGTCAGCACTCACTACCGAGGCACTCTGGTTGACGGCACCAAGTTTGACAGCTCTTACGACGGTAAAGAGCCAGTCGAAGGCGACGCTCCTGTTTCCTTCGGAGTGACTCAGGTTATCAAAGGCTGGACCGAAGCTCTGCAGCTGATGAAGGTCGGTTCTCACTACCGCCTGTTCATCCCAAGCGAACTGGCTTACGGCGAAAACGGACCACCATCCATCGGTCCTAATCAGGCTCTGATCTTCGAGATCTACTTGCTGTCTTCAGAAGAATAATGACTTCTGAGTCGTCAGATTATTGAACACTAAAGCACCCGGGACTGCTTGGTCCCGGGTGTTTTTTTGCGCGTACTGTTTGACGTTTGGACATAGGCGCAGCCGTTACTATAAGACTTTGTAGCAAAGCCCCGTTGCCTGTGCATCTATGATGAGCAGGTAGTTAAGGAGCGATCGAATGAACGATGAATTCACGACCTACAGTGCCCCACTGCCCGAAGATGATGGTGATATCTGCCGCCGACGCTCGGTTAAACTCGGTCAATGAGATCAAAGTAAATGACCTGAATCGCTGGCTAAAGAAGGCCAGCGACATCCAGCAGGACTACAAGAACATCGTGAAACGCAAAGATGAGCTGGAGCAGTTGATGTAGTACCCGCGAGCGAGCCTGAGTTGGCTCCGGAGCGGCGCAGTAATTGCAGTTTGGCTTGTTGAACCGCCTGGCGAGTTGCGGCAGCTATCGCACTCTTTTGCGATGTATTTACCCGGAACGGGTTTCACAACAAAGCCTGGGGTCGACGCGAATGCGGCGCACCCCAGGACGAGGACGATAAGATACTGAACCCCAACGGGGTTCCACAACAACGGGCCGACGAGACACTCATTCACAATGGTGTTTTCGGCCGTGATGTTTCGTTGTCGTTCCTACAAGTACACCACGTTGCCATTGTGGAACCCCGTTGGGGTTCGGTGCGATCGATTTGCAACCTGGGGTGCGCCGTGGCCGGCGACCCCAGGCTTTGATGTGGAACCGCGTTGCGGTTGGAATCACCATTCGGTGGAGACGAAAAAAGCCCGGCATCTTGCGATGCCGGGCTTCTGAATCAGTCAATCAAGACGGACAGCAACGCCCATCCTGCGATTGAAGACTACTTCTTGCTCTTCTTCGTTTCAGATGCTTTCGCTTCCTCA
>CANHVD010000703.1 GCA_947463775.1 Planctomycetaceae bacterium
CACAATGAACATCGTTGGAACCGATACGATTCCATAGCTGAAGTCGCCCGGCTGTTGGCCTTCCGCCTTCGGAGCTTCACGAAGGCTTTGCCATGTGATCCCGTTCTGCTTCAAATAAGCCGCTACTGACGGCAGATCCGTGTCCATGTTCACACCAAGAATCTCAAAGCCTGCCTTCTGGTGCTTGGCATAGACTTCTGAAATCGTCTTCAGATCGTCGGTAAATGGCTGAGCATAAGATGCCCAGAAGACGACCAGCAGAACTTTTCCTTTGAACTGTGACGCCGCCAACGGCTGCCCCTGCAATGTCTTTCCGGCCAGCGTCAGTGGCTTGCCGGTCAATGTCAGACGTCGCATTGCTCCCTGAGCTTTCAAGCCACCTTCGGTTTCCGGATAGTTCTTCGCCAACTGAGCATACCACGCCTTGGCATCCTCAATGCGTCCCATCAACTCATAGCTGATCGCGAGCTGGACAACAGCATCAGGAGCATCTTCAGACTTCGGCCATTTTGAAGCGAATGCTTCCAATTGTTCAAACCACCACTTCTGCGTCAGCTCGCGAGCCTTTGCCGCTCCGGCAGCTGGCACTTTTTCGTCTTCCTTCAGTCGCACCGCGTATTCAGCCATCAGACGACGATAGTAGATATACCCCAACAATGCCTGATTGCTCTTCGCCGCCTCCTGCAATGTAATCAAGCGAGGCAATCCTTCCGGATAGAGTCCTGACTGTGTCGCGGTCGAAAGGCTGTCGGTAAACTGCTGAATCCACTGCTGTCGTTCTTCATCATTTCGAGACAGCCCAATCAGCTTCTCACTCACGTTAGCTCGCGCCACGTTGTAGTCCGTGAAGGCCTGAGCAGGAGCATCCGGCTGCGGGCTGGCTTCGTCAATTTTCTGGAGATCAGCCAGCAGCTTCTGCATTTCGGCTGACATCTCCGGCGTTGAAGGATCTGCCGTTGTCTTTCCGGGAAGACCAGGAGTCATCAAGAGACCGCCAACCTGCACCACATTATTTCCGGAGTTAATCGGAGTCGGCACCTGCAACAACTTCCAGACATCGCCGACTTGAACCATTTCGCCGACAGAAATCAGATCTAGCTTTTCACCGTTCTGAACGTAGGCCATTGCGTTCTCATAAACAGTCATGTCACCGGATGTTCCCAGCTGTTCTGCCAGGATCAGTCCCGGAACCGGTGGATCAAAGCGGACCCACTGACTCTTGGAATTCAGAACCTTGCTGTCAGAAACAGCAGCCTGAGCCAGCTTTGCGAGATCGGCTGTAGCCGCCTGCACTTCTTTAGCCTTGGTTGCTGGTAACCCCAGTGCTTTGATGTCCGCATCGTTGATCATCACGGTGCTTAGAGCCTGCAGATCGCCATTAATCAGAGCTTCAACAGCGACTCGCGCAGATTCCTGAGCAGAGATGACTTTCCATGAATCAATCTTGCCGTCTTCGTTCGGATCAAGCCCCCAGCGAGTTCCGCCCCAGTTCATCCATCGATACTGATCAGGGCGAGTTGACTTCTTGGCTTTGAAGTCACCGTTCGTGTCGATCTCACGATAAACTTCCAGCCCCAGATGGTAGTAGCGGTACATATCCGGAAAACCATCACCATTGGCGTCGGTAAACTTTCGCAGCACCTGATTGGCCGGGTTGCTGACGACATAGCTTCCTTGTTCAAGTGCGACGGTACATTTCGGGATATCAGCAGCTTCCGGAGTGTCGTATTCAACGCTCTTCTGTACCGGAGTATATCGCAGCAAAGATTCCGGAGTCTGCTTCTGAGCCTGAGCTTCCGCGATACCGGTCGTCCAGAAGGAACAAACCAGTCCCACCAAAGCGGCCACACCAGCTTTGCCTGCTGATCGAGAAAACTGTGCTCGAAGAGCACCTTCGCACTGCGCCAGACCACGATCGTTCACTGCGCAGTCGTGCTGGCGAAAGGTTCTTTGACGCATCCCTGCTACTCCGTCCAATTAAAATCCGGGGTTTTGATCAATCCGCAGGGTGATGAGCAAGCTCCCAGCCATCACTCAGCGGCAACATCTGCCGGAGTCTAATCGAATTCCGGATTTCAAGTCATCCCCGATTTTCACCAGCGCGAATTGCCTTTGTTGAATCGAGTGCAAGGCTGCAAATTCCGGCCATCACGAACATCATTCCGCATGTAAAGAACAGCATATTCCATTCTTTTACGCCCGGAGTTTCCCCAAGGATCTTAGCGTAGATGTTAGGGGCAATTGCGGCTCCCAGATTGCCAAACATATTGGCCCATCCCATGATTGAAGCGGTATAGGGCCCCCCGACATCCTGGGCATAGGCCCAGACCGCTGGAATTCCCAGATCGCTGCAGAATGTGGCAAAGCTTAACGCCGCAATGATCATCCATGGCAGCCACGGAGAGGGTGGCGCAGAGGGATTCAGAATGCCGGGTAAAAGACACAACAGAAATCCCGCGGCTGCACCGAAACGAGTGATCATGACCGGCAGTCGACGAGACCACTTGAGGCCGAGGTGTCGAGTCACCACGTCTGTCAGCCATCCTCCGCAAAACATCCCCACAATGCCGGCAATTGTTGGAACGGCCGTCATCGCGGCTCGCTTCTCAATTCCAATGTTGTGAATGTCTGCCAGATACTGGGGCAATTGTGAGACAACAAACAGCCAGCCTATGTTTGTAAAAAACTGCTGCATGCTGTTCCCCCACAGACTCAAGCTTCGCAAAGCTGCACTCCAGGGAAATGGGGCAAGCACCGCTGAATCAGTACTGCCGGTCGCGACTTCCATTGAAGGCTGAGCAGGAATGGCTGGCAGGGGAAGCGGATGCTCCGGTTTGTCTCTGCAAACGGCATAACACGCGATGGCGACTGCAACTCCCGTGAGCCCATAGCTGATTAGAACGGCTTGCCATCCCATTCCCAATCGGCTCAGCAAAGCAGCCGTCAGCATCGGCGCAAGGACCGCGCCAAAACGGCCGCCAAGGGCGACAACGGAACTGACGAATCCTCGCTGCTTCACAGGAAACCAGACTCGAATGAGCCCCGAACAAACCGGATACGCTCCCGCCTGAGCAATCCCGCACAGAAATCTCAGAAGGAGCATTCCCCACACTGTGGAAACAACTCCCATCAGTCCTGTCACAATGGACCAGCCCACAATGTAGATTGTCAAAACTCGACGTGGCCCCAGTCGATCACTGAGCCATCCTGCGGGAATCTGACACAACGCGTACGACCAAAAGAACAGGCTCTCAAACCAACTGAACTGCACCTGAGTCATGTTCAGGTCAGCTCGAATCGACGGTCGCAGAATATTGACTGCGTAGCGATCCAGATAAAGTAAGCAGGCCGTCAGAGTCAAAACGGTCGCCACCGCGTATCTTTGTCCCGAAGGTCCACTGGGCACGTCACGGTTCGTCGGCGGAGTATTTGGACTCATGCAGGACTTTCTTAACGTTGTTCGTGCTGACTGTGAGCAACCCAATTCTCGTTTAACTGCGACTGTTCAACGCAACGCGTTCGTCGTCAAATCCATGTCTCACATGTCCGAACAATGACCTCTGCCGCCATTCCATGCAAACGAACAGAGAAAATCGCGGTTCGTAATTCAGAGAGTTCACTGCGGAAGACTCATCCACAGCGCACCCCTGA
>CANHVD010000704.1 GCA_947463775.1 Planctomycetaceae bacterium
AGCATCCGCATGAGAGCAATCGCGTTGCTGCGTTCCACAACGCCATCTCGCAGCTTGTAATCAAACGTCATCGTGCCGTCGACGATGGTGTCTTCGAAGTGCTTGTTGACGGCCTGACTGGACATTGTTTCAGCGATTTGTGTCAGTGCTAGATCGTGAGTCGTCACAATCCCAAGAGCACGATGAGCAACCAGCGATCGAATCACCGCCTCTGCCCCTCGACGACGATCGTGAGAATTCGTGCCATGCAGAATTTCATCCAGCAAGAACAACACTATTCGCGGTGACTCCGTCAGATCAACCACCGTCTTCAGCCGTCGCACCACACTGAAGAACAAAGATCGCCCTTCCTGAAGTGAGTCGCTGACGCGCATCGCGGTCGCAAGCTGAAACGGGTACGTTCGAAAACGAGTCGCCCGGACTACGCTTCCACAAAGCGTCAGCACCACGCTGCTGCCGATGCTTCGCAGGAACGTACTTTTCCCGGACATGTTTGAACCGCTGACCAGCATCAATGGAGTCGCGGCGGTCAGAGCGACACTGTTTCGCACACAAGCATCGCTCTTCAGCAGTGGATGCCCAAGATTCTCGGCGATCAGTTCCGGAACCTCGTCGAAAATCTCCGGCAGGCAATCCTGAGGATGATCGAAAGAATATCCCGCCACGGAAACCGTCGCTTCCAGGCACGCAACAGTTTCCAGCCAATCGGCGACATCTCGCCCATGTTGCTTGCGCCAGCATTCCAGCAGGTGCGTGACAAGCACAAACAGGCCGCAGGCCCAGGCGATCGGAGCGAAAAACTGATTCCGCATCGCGTTATTTTGCCACTGAGTCAAATTGCTCAGGCGATGAATGGCACGTGAGGCGGTTTCAGATTCCGAATGAAATCGATTCTGCAGATCTCGCACGGCCGGTTCATCAACGTGGTGCTTTTCGAAAACTTCAATCACCTGACCAAACTGCCGCAGCGCGGAATCAACGTTGTCCATCTGCGAAGCGGTCTGACGAATCTGGCGACGAGTCATAATCACCGCGGGAGTCTGCAGCACGATCAGCAGCAACACGAATCGCAGCTGAATCATCTCCAGCATGGCCAGCGCAATCACCGGAACGGCGATGACGCCAATCAAGGACGACCAGATCAGGATCCAGATCGAAATGGGCTGAGACGGTTCCTGAACCCACTGGCGGAGCATCACTTCAGCCGTCTGCCAGTTCGCTGAATCCGGCACACAGGCCAGTGCTTCTCGCAGCTTGAGTTCATTCTTGAGCCCCTGAGCACGGGCCTGGCGGACTCGAATGGCCTCGCCGGTACAAATCTGAGTCATCCAACCGGCGAGATGTCTTCGCCCCGGGAGCGTGCGACATTCGTTCAGCATCTGGAATAGAGAACCGCGCCCGAAGACATCCAGATCCTGAGTCCACGGATGCAGCTCATCGGCGAACTCAGTTCCATCGGCGAACTCAGTTCCATCGACGACGTCAGATCCAAACTTACGATCGAGCCTGTTCAGTCGGCTCTCATGAAATCGAACGATGGCCTGAGCCGTCGACAGCTTCTTCAGGCATCGCTGATGAAACGGCAGGAGGGCTCCAAAGATCCCGGCGGGCAGCAACATCCAAAGCCAGGAAACATGCTTGGCTTCGCCAATGCAAAGAATACCCAGCAACAACGCTGCGACGAAAATGCCCGTGCGGATTCGCACAAACATCAAATCTCGCTGCGTGTACTCCTTGACCTTATCGTTAATTTCGCGAAGTCGCTTTTCGTACGCCTCGCGCGGGGCCGCATTGGCCGCATTACTCTGATTGGCGGTATCAGTTTGCTTCGCGGGATCACCCGGCTTTGCCGACTCAGTCTGCTTTGCGGGGGCCGTAGGGGAATTTTCCGTCATGAGATCCGTCTACATCACTCTCTGAAGCTCTCGGAGAGCGTCGTCCGGACTGTCCTTCAACCCGCAACGGCCTCCTCCAAAGTGCGAAGTATTGCGGGCCGAACGAAAACTTGCCATCGACGGCATCCAATGTCATTTTGCGTTACTACAATGGGAAGTCGCATTTTGGGAAGGCCATCGTAAAATCCCGGGTAAACAAGAGGCATATTCCAGGAAATTGAGATCCATGTCTGGCTCCCGCAACAATCTGGCTATGACTTCCGGGGCGGCTCGCACCGTCGCACGATGTCGTCGGCAGGCGGGAGTTCTGGCGCGGACGGATTCGTGGGCTGCGTTTCTGGTTCTGGCCCTGCTTCAGGACGAATCGCTCGCGTCGGCCTGCCTGCAACGCCTCGGGATTACTCGCGATTGGCTCAGCAGCGGTTTGTTGGGGGCTGAGGTCGCTCAGTTGGCTGCTCAATCGAACAATCTCGATAACGACAACATTGGCGATTACGACAACGACGCCATGGATGTCGAATGGCTTGATTCGGAAACGATGCCATTAGAGGCCAGCGTCTGTTCAAAAACAGGTGCAGCCAGCAAGATTCTTGAAGCGTTGAACGATCCGCTGGAGTTTACTCGCGTACTGGACCGTGCCACCGAACTGGCTCGCCGAGGACCAAACGACAGTGGCGTCTCCAGCGCGAATTTGTTGGTGGCGATCGTGGAAACGAATGGCGACATTCGGCAACAGTTCGAAAGTGTCGGAGCAACGCTGGCAAGAATTCGAGAAGAACTTTATCCCGAACAGATGACGCGGCAGGTCCCAATCACCGTTGAATTTAACCTCCTCTTTTCTGAGGGAACTGGCGAACGAAACTTGATCACTCCTGAGCCCTCCGGGTCGCCCGTTGTTTCTACCGGCGATGAGCACCGAGTTCCAGCACCGACACCCGCGGCTAGCGGCGTGCGGCTGCCAAGCAGGAATGAATATGCTCCATTGTCGGTCTGGCGAATTCTGGATGCTAATTTGAATCGAGCCCGTGAAGGTCTGCGCGTGCTGGAGGATTTCGCGAGATTTCTGGCCGATAGTCACGATGTCAGTTTGCAGTTGAAGTCGATGCGGCATGATCTTGTTGCGGCGGAAAAACAACTGTTCGCCGATGCCGCAATCGGGATCGCCGAGCGACTGCAGTTCCGCGACACGGAAGGTGATGTTGGAACGTCGCAAATGACAGATGGTGAGCAACAGCGTAGTGCTTTGGCAGACGTTGTTATCGCAAATGCTCGCCGAGTCGAAGAATCGTTGCGGAGTCTTGAAGAATTCGGCAAGCTCGTGTCTGCCCCGTTCTCCGCAGCCATGAAGTCGCTGCGATATGATGCGTACACCGTAGAGAAATCTCTCGCCACATTGTCGACTCACGGACTTCAGCCAGAGAGTTACATTGCAGAAAATCACAGGGCCAGCCGATTGTTGCAGGCTCATGTCTATGTGCTGATCACCGAGTCAATGTGCAGGCTTCCGTGGAAGCAGGTGGTGGAGCAATGTCTTCAAGCCGGTGCTGACGTTTTGCAGTTGCGTGAGAAATCTCTGAACGATCGCGAGTTGCTGCGTCGAGCCGAATGGATTCGAGCCGCTTGCATTAATGCTCGGACGCTATTCATCGTCAATGATCGCCCGGACATCGCCGCGATTAGTGAGGCCGACGGAGTTCACGTTGGGCAGGAAGAATTCACTGTTGCCGAAGCACGAAGAATTCTTAAGCCGGGGCA
>CANHVD010000705.1 GCA_947463775.1 Planctomycetaceae bacterium
GGGTCGACACAATTGCAGACAAACGCCTGACCGAAATCGTCCCAGTCAATTCCCCATGGGTTCGTTGTCCCGTCAGCGAACGGCTCCCAGACATGTCGTTCCGGATGATAGCGATAAACGCCGCCATCGAAACGAACGCGTTCCTTTGCTGGAGAACCCGGCTTGCCGATCTCAGACCAGTTCGTGCGGCCATGAGTTCCATATAGCCATCCGTCTGGTCCCCACGCGAAACCGTTGGCGAGGTTGTGAGAGTTCGCATGGTTGCCGAATCCATCCAGCAGAACGATTGGATCGCTGTCTGGTCGATCGTCTGCATCTCGATCGGGTATGAAATAGAAATTCGGCGGCGACATGACCCACGCGCCGCCGAACCCGACTTCAATGCCTGTGACGTAATTCAGTTGATCATAAAAGACCGTTCGCTTGTCGTGTTTTCCGTCGCCATCGGTGTCTTCGAAGATCAGAATGCGATCGCCCGGTCGAGTCCCGTGATTGGGGTAGTTGTAAGCTTCTGCAACCCACAGCCGTCCTCGATCATCAATGCAAAAGCCGATCGGCTGCTGAACGTCGGGTTCCCCGGCAAACAACGTGACGCGGAATCCATCCGGCACAATCATTGTTCGAGCAGCCTCTTCCGCCGGCAGGACTTCTGGCTGCTCGTCAGAGTAACCTGTTGTGCTGACCAGACAGATCAACACCAGAACACGCAGGAGGTCTGTTGATCTCGTCATAGTAGTGTGCCGAACGCAGGCGGTTTGATGACTCATTCTCTCAACCGCAAGGCGCAAGCGTCGTTCTTCACTTTCGCCTGCGTCTGCGGCTCGCCGTTAAACTAAAACGCTGGACACATGGCCTGAATCAAGAGACCACCAGCACGAGGCCGTTCGGCTATTCCAACGTATGAACCAACAGTCCGCTGCGCAGTTTGGGTTCGAACCAGGTGCTTTTCGGAGGCATGATTTCGCCTGCGTCAGACACGGCCATCAACTGATCCAGAGTTGTCGGGTACATCGAAATCGCAACCGCCCAGTCTCCGCCGATGCAAAGTTTTTCCAGTTCTGCAGTACCTCGAATACCGCCCACGAAGTCGATTCGTGAGTCTGTTCGGACATCTTCGATTCCGAAGATCGGATGCAGTACGAGCCGTTCCAGAATCGAGACATCCAGCGACTTGATCGGATCTTTGACGTACAACGGATCCGGAGCAATCGTAAGCTTCCACCACACATGATCGATCAGAAAACAGAATGATCCAGGTGCATCAGGCACAGGGTTGTCAGTACGTTGCAGATCACCAAGTGCATCCAGTTTCTCCAGGAGATTGGGAATCGTCAGCCCGTGTGTGTCTTTCAAAATCCGGTTGTAAGCAAGAATTCGCAACTGATCCGAAGGAAACAGCACCGACAGGAACCAGTTACACTCTTCGTTTCCTGTTCCACCGTTTGGCAATCGACGTCGCAGCTCATTTCCGGCTCGCCAAGCGCTGGCTGCGCGATGATGACCATCGGCGATGTAGAAAACCGGCACGGCTGAAAGCGCCGACACAAATGGCTGTGAGGCTTCGATCTTCCAGACCGTATGTCGGACACCATCAACAGCGGTGAAGTCGTAAAGCGGCGCCTTGGCCGTTGCTTCGGTAACCTTCGCGTTGATTTCGTCGACGCCGCGGTAGGTAAGGAACACAGGCCCGGCATTCGCATTCAGAGCGAGCACATGGTGAGTGCGATCGTCTTCTTTGCTTTTACGAGTCTTCTCGTGCTTCAGGATGAGGTTGTTTTCATAATCATCAATATGGCAACAACAGACGATCCCGGTCTGAGAATGACCGTTCATGATCTGGCGATACGCAAAGACGTGGTCATCGCCATCCTGCTTCAGGACTCCATCGCTGATCAGCTTCTGGAAGTTGGCCCGCGCCTTTTCGTAAACGTCGGCATCGTACGGATTCTTTTGCGGAGGGAAGTCAATGTCCGGTCGAACGACGTGCAGAAAACTCAGGTGGTTCCCTTCAGCCAGAGCCGCGGCTTCATCGCGATTCACAACATCATAGGGAACAGAAGCGACCTTGGCGGCCAATTCTTCGACAGGACGCAACGCCTGAAACGCCTTAATCCGAGGCATGTATCACACTTTCAATTCATCAAGAGCTTATGAAATCGACTTTTCCGGTGTTTGTGATGCGTTAAAGAACCAGCTGTTCGGCTCTGAAGACCGGACCTTCAACACAAGTCCGGCGATAATCCCACGAGCCATCCGGCTCGACAACCTTTGTCACACAACTAAAGCAGGCCCCGAAGCCACAGGCCATCGGCGTTTCCAGAGAAAGCCAACACGGAACAGCAGCAGCTTTACAAATCTCAGCGACAGCCTTCATCATGGGTTCCGGGCCACAGCAGTAAACGTGAACACCTTCTGAATTCTGAGCCAACTTATTCTGCAGCAATTGTGTGACATAGCCATGATGGCCAACGGTTCCGTCATCTGTCGCAATCTGCAGATCGAGCCCCGGAATTGTGAACTCCTCAATTCCCGCCAGATAACCGGCAGATCTTACTCCGTAGCACAAGGAAACCTGTTGAGGTCGCGTCGTGATTGATCTTGGCGGAATTCCATAAGATTCCAGCCCCAATGCTTCTCGAATGACCCCTAGAAAAGGCGTCTGCCCGATTCCTCCCGCGACGCAGATCAGGTGACGACATTCCGGCACAGGAAAACCATTGCCGAGCGGTCCCCACACACTGACTTCATCACCTTCTGACCATTGACTCATCAAAGTGGTCATCTTGCCGACCTTGACGAACCCAAACTCCACACCAGTCGGCTGGCCAGCGGCGTCTCGCACGATATCAAATAGAGCAAACGGTCGGCCCAGCAGAGGATCACTGCCTGTGGCTGGCCGAATCATAAAGAACTGGCCGGGCGTAATCGTGGAGGCCAGTTCCGGCGCGTGGACTTTCACAGCCCAGGTATCCTGAGCCATTGCCCGCACGGACACGATTTTCACCTGATGCTGCTTTGCACAGAGCATCATCCCAGGCAAAGTTGAAGAGCACTCACTCATAATTTCTGGTGTTTCCGGTCACGTTCTGGAAAGACGGTTTGTCGCATCGTAGTCGCAAACTCCTGTGAGACGAAGTCCGACGAATTCGACTTCAGGATTATTCGTATCCGAGCGAATTCCCGGACTTCTGCGTCTTCAGCAGTCACAGAAAGTGTAGTGGGAACAATCCCGCCTTCCGAAGGGAACGCCATTTTAGACTGTTGATCGCCCCAGGAATCTGCAAAACTGTGGCTGGGAGGAATCTTCTGGACCCAGACCCTCTGTGCTTTCGGGTAGATGGATCGACCGCGTGAACAGTCTTCGGGTGAACAATCTGGACAGAAACCCGGGACTGCGGAAGGCCGCCGGACTTCTCCGATTGATGCCTGAGTTGACCCTGTTCATCGCTCTTGCCCTCGCCATATCAGCCCCCGCCACGAGAGCTCAGGACCCGGCAATTCAGGCCCCGGATGTGGTGTATTCGGTGCGGGAGATCCATCTTCTGCCGCAAGAACGGCTGAAAGATCGAGTGGCTGTTGATCTGGAATGTATCGTCGCTTACTACGCTCCAGACTGGCCGATTGCCTTCCTGCATGACGGGACTA